>JAUUYJ010000095.1 GCA_030588275.1 Candidatus Zixiibacteriota bacterium
GCGTTCATTCTGAAATGAACAGTCTGGACAGAATGAAAGGGCAGGCCGATTCGCTTCAGAATGTCATGGAACAGGCTGATAGCGTCGGTCAGTTTTCCAACAAGCCGACGTTGGAGGAGTATCTGGCTTACCTCCTCACCTCCGACCGCTCGGTCAAATCAGCCTTTTATCGCTGGCGCGCCGCATTGGAGAAGACCGGATATGCCGGAGCTTTGCCCGATCCGGTCGTTAGTTATGGACAGTTTGGAGAAGAGGTGCAAACCCGGGTTGGCCCGCAAAACGGACGTTTTGGAATTAAACAGGCTCTCCCCTGGCCCGGTCGGTTGCGCGCTTCCAAGGCGGTTTCCAAACATAGCGCGGCGGTAGCATATCATAAAATGCAGACCGTTTCCGATCTGGCCGTTTTTCAGATTAAGGCCTCCTACTATCAGATATATCTGCTTCGCCGTGAAATTGTTTTGACCGAAGAGAATATGGCATTGTTGCAATTTTGGGAATCGGTGGCTCAAACCAGATATAAAGTATCATTACAAAAGCATCCCGATCTGATCAAGGTCCAAATTGAGTTGGGGCGTTTAGAAAATCGGATAACCGGGCTACACGACC
Source organism: Candidatus Zixiibacteriota bacterium (assembly GCA_030588275.1). Taxonomy (GTDB): domain Bacteria; phylum Zixibacteria; class MSB-5A5; order GN15; family JAAZOE01; genus JAUUYJ01. The sequence goes on from JAUUYJ010000095.1 coordinate 607, forward strand.
AGTTGAGCGCCAGCCGGGAAGCATTGTTAGCTCGACTCGACCTTCCCCAATCGATTAGGTTTGAGGACCCGGAAAAAATAGATGTTGAAGTTTCAAAAGCGGATGTTGGCGTGGTCTTGCAATTAGCTCTGCTGAACAATCCCAATTTGGCATCGCTGAGAAGTGGTATCGATAAGGCGGAGTCGGGACAATCTTTGGCCCGTTCAAAAAGCCGCCCCGGTTTTGTTTTTGGCTTTGATTACCTTTTTACCGGTGAGGCTCTCGACCCGGCAATGGAAGGTTCGGGGGATGACCCCTGGATGGTTTCAGTCGGCGTCAGTCTGCCGATCTATTTTGGAAAAAACCGTGCCATCAGTAACGAAGCACAGGCGCAGCTTAATGCCTCACGCCACAAGCATCAAGACCAGGTTAATAAGCTTGAAGGGACGGTCCAGAATATCGTCTTTCGCCACAATGATGCTTTGCGTCAAATGATGCTATATCGTGATGGCCTGATCCCCAAGGCGGAGCAGTTGCTCAAGTCGGAATTCACCGCTTATCAGGCAGGGGAAACCGATTTTTTGAATCTGTTGGAGTCACAAAGGCTCCTCCTGAAATTTCAATTGCAGTATGAAAAATCAATGGTAAAACTGGCGACCGTGGCGGCCAAAATTGATCTGGTCACCGGCGTAGCTGAATAAAAAACATTGTCAGGCAAATTTTATAGGACTATGAATCGCAAACAAAGTAGGATGAGATATTAAATTTGGAATAGGTCAACTGGAGTAATGCCATGAGCGACAAGAAAAACAGAATCAGTCAGTTATTCAAAAGTTACCTTCCTCAAAACAGGTCGGCGACGATTGGTCTGGTTATCTTTATCGCCGTGGCCTTTACTCTCGGTGCCATCTTTTTTGGTGGCTCACCTGAAGTTGCCACCCACGCAGAGCATGGCTCGGAAGCGAGTAAAAGCGAGCCAACCGTATGGACCTGTTCCATGCACCCTCAGATCAAACTCCCCAAGATGGGCAAATGCCCTATCTGCTTTATGGACTTGATTCCGCTGGAAACCAACGATGGGGACGATCAGCTTGGTCCGCGTCAGTTACGGATGTCGGATGCGGCCCGCCAACTGGCCCGGATAGATGCCACGGAGGCCCAGCGAGGATTCGGCGAAGCGGAGATAAGAATGGTGGGGCGATTGGCTTATGATGAAACCCGCATGGCGGTCATTACCGCCTGGGTGTCGGGCCGTCTCGACCGGCTCTACGCCGATTATACCGGAATGACGGTCAGCCGAGGTGATCATCTGGTAGAGATATATTCTCCGGAACTGTTAGCCGCTCAGGAAGAACTGATTCAGGCGGGTCAGGTTTTGAAAACATTGCAGGGACACAACACTGGAGTCCTGGCCTCAACTGCCGAGGCGACGATTACTTCAGCCCGCGAGAAATTGAACTTACTGGGATTGACTAAAGATCAGATTGAGGCGATTGAAAATAGTAAAGAGCGTTCCAACCAAATCATCATCAGCGCCCCGATTGGTGGCGTCGTCGTCAATAAAAACGCTACCGAAGGGATGTACGTCAAGACCGGTACCCCTATCTACACCATTGCCGATCTGACCAAGCTGTGGGTCACGCTGGAAGCGTACGAATCGGACCTTCCCTGGCTTCGTTATGGACAGGAAGTTCTGTTCACCTCCCCCTCGTTCCCCGGTGAACAGTTTACCGCTCTGATAAGCTTTATCGACCCGGTTGTTGATCGGCGTACCCGCACGGTTCGGGTCCGGGCAATTGTTGACAACTCCGATATGCGACTCAAACCGGATATGTTTGTTAAGGCGATTGTGAAATCGCGGCTTGATCACGAGGGGATGGTTTTGGCCGACAACCTTTATGGTAAATGGATCAGTCCGATGCACCCCGAAGTGGTCAAGGATGGGCCCGGACAATGTGACGTTTGCGGAATGGATCTGGTTCCGGCCAAATCTTTGGGATATGCATCCAGAGCAGAAAGCGACACCGAAGCACCGATTTTGATTCCGATCACCGCACCACTTATTACCGGAACCCGCGCCGTTGTTTATATCATGACCGCCACCGATGATGGGCCTCTTTTTGAGGGGCGTGAGGTGGAGTTGGGACCGCGGGCCGGACAGTTTTATATTATCAAGTCCGGTATTGCCGAAGGAGAGCTGGTTGTCACTAATGGAGCCTTCAAGCTCGATAGCGAACTTCAGATCAGGGCCAAACCAAGTATGATGTCTCCCCCCGACAATGATGAAGCAAGAATGTATGATCTGATCGTCGAAACAGACAAAGTGATTGAGGCTCTGACCCCAATTTATAACAGCTACTTTGATTTGCAGATCGCTTTGGCCGATGACGATTTGGATCGCTCCAAAGCATCATTTGCAGAAATCAATAAGGCCATTAAAGCAATTCCGTCCTCAATATTTTCAAGCGTCGGACTTAGGCGCTGGTTAGATTTGTCTGAGGTGATGCTTCCACAGGGTGTAAGAGGGGGCGACTCGCCCGATTTTGTCGAAGCGCGTGATGCCTTTTATTACCTGTCGCAAGCGGTTATTAATTTGCACGAAAGCTTTGGACATGCGGAAAACCTTGAATATTACCTGACCTTTTGCCCGATGGCACGAGATAACGATGGTGCCTTCTGGTTGCAAAATGAAAAGCTGATCTCAAACTCTTTTTATGGAAGCATGATGCTCCGATGCGGCGAAACCAAAGCAGAATTGCCGCCATCGTCTGAAGAGGGAAACTAAGCGATGGAAAAACACTCTTTTCTTGAACGGGTAATCGGATATTGCCTCGACAATAAGCTGGTCGTGTTTCTTCTGGCATTAATTTTCATCGTTTGGGGTATTATGGTTGCACCGTTTGACTGGGACTTAGCCGGTATTCCGCGCGATCCGGTTCCGGTCGATGCCATCCCCGACATTGGTGAGAACCAGCAAATCGTCTTCACCGAATGGATGGGGCGTTCGCCGCAGGATATTGAAGACCAGATCACCTATCCTTTAACCGTTTCCCTTCTGGGTATCCCCGGTATTAAGACGATTCGCAGTTATTCCTACTTTGGGTTCTCATCCATCTATGTCATCTTCAAAGATGATGTGGAGTTTTACTGGTCCCGTTCTCGGGTTCTGGAAAAACTGAACTCCCTCCCGTCCGGCACCCTTCCGATCGGCATCCAACCATCTTTGGGACCAGATGCTACGGCGCTGGGTCAGGTTTACTGGTACACGCTTGAGGGGCGTGACCCCGATGGAAACCCGACCGGTGGATGGGACCTGCACGAACTACGTTCGATTCAGGATTTTAACGTTCGGTATGCGTTGCAATCTGCTGAAGGGGTTTCTGAAGTTGCTTCGGTGGGTGGTTATGTTCGAGAGTATCAAATTGATGTTAACCCGGACGCGATGCGATCCTTCGGAGTTTCCCTCTCTGAGATATTCAAAAGTGTCAAGATGTCCAACGTCGATGTCGGTGCTCGCACCATCGAAATCAACAAAGTCGAATATATGATTCGCGGATTGGGTTTTATCAAAGAGATTGGTGACCTTGAAAAAACGGTCATCAAGCAGGTTGATAACATCCCGGTTCGCATCTCCGATGTCGCCAATGTATCGTTAGGCCCGGCGATGCGTCGAGGTGCCCTTGACAAGGGTGGAGCAGAAGTTGTCGGAGGGGTCGTCGTCGTTCGCTTTGGGGAAAACCCACTGGCGACAATTAAGAATGTCAAGGAAGTCATTGCCCGCATCTCCCCCGGACTACCCAAAAAAGTGCTGTCCGATGGAACCAAGTCCCAAGTTACCATCGTACCGTTCTATGACCGAGCCGGCCTGATTAATGAAACGCTGGGGACATTGAATACCGCCCTGACCGATGAAATCCTCGTAACCATCATCGTCATCATCATTATGGTGATGCATATGCGCTCATCATTTCTGATCTCCGGCCTGTTGCCTTTAACCATCCTGATGGTCTTTATCGCCATGAAACTGTTCAAGGTCGATGCCAACATCGTCGCCCTGTCCGGAATTGCGATTGCTATCGGTACGATTGTCGATATTGGGATAGTTGTATGCGAAAACATCCTGAAACATTTTGAGGCAGCTCCACCCGATGCGAATAAACGGGAATTGGTTTTTAACGCCACATCCGAAGTCGGCTCTGCGGTACTGACGGCAGTGGCCACAACGGTGGTATCGTTTCTGCCAGTCTTTACGATGGAGGCGGCTGAGGGGAAACTGTTCAAACCGCTCGCCTATACCAAAACGTTCGCGCTGATTTCATCAATCATCATTGCCCTGACAATCATCCCCCCTTTAGCCCAATTGCTCTTTACCAAGCGAAACGAAGTCGGGCGAAAACGGCTTCTCCCAATCGGACTGATCGCCTCCGGTGTTCTACTCTTTTTCCTCTCCTTTCCGCTGGCCGGTGCGGTTTTGATTGTTACCGCAATCTATCAATATATTCGGCCTCGTCTCAGCCAGGTATGGAAGGATAAGGTCACCACCTACACCAACTATGCAATAGTCTTGATCGTCGCCGGATATTTATCGTCTCATTGGTTACCTTTGGGAGTTGCGCGGGGTGAAATACTGAATTTTATCTTTGTCGTTCTGCTTCTTGGCTCAGTTTTATTTCTGTTCCAGATGTTTATAAGAGTTTATGAGCCGATCCTGCGTTGGTGTCTGGATAACAAGACTCTGTTTTTAATCTTACCTTTACTTCTGATGTTATTGGGTGGCTCTGCCTGGCTCGGCTTCGACAGCCTTTTTGGTTTTATGCCGAATTGGGTCAAATCAACTTCTCCATATGTAAAAGCGCATCATGCTTTCCCCGGTATGGGCAAAGAGTTTATGCCGGACCTCGATGAGGGCTCCTATCTGTACATGCCCACCACTATGCCGCACGCCTCAATTGGGGAAGCGCTGGATATCCTGCAAACTCAGGATAAGGCGTTCTCGGCGATTCCGGAGATCGAATCGGTCGTCGGAAAAATTGGTCGAGTAGATTCCCCGCTTGACCCGGCTCCGATCTCAATGATCGAAACGATCATCAATTACAAGTCAGAATATATGCTGGATCAAAGCGGCCATCGGGTGAAATTCAAGTATGAGAATGGAAACTTTGTCCGGGATACAAACGATCGCCTGATACCAGATTCAGACGGACAACCGTTTCGCCAATGGCGCGATCAGATCAAATCACCTGATGATATCTGGGAAGAGATTCGCAAAGCTGGCAAACTGACCGGCACGACATCGGCACCCAAATTGCAACCGATCGCCGCTCGCATCGTTATGTTGCAGTCCGGGATGAGGGCACCGATGGGGGTCAAGGTCAAAGGACCGGATTTGGCCACAATCGAAAAGGTCGGCTTTGAACTGGAGCGATTATTAAAAGAAATTCCGGAAGTGGAACCGGCAACGGTTATCGCCGACCGCATTGTTGGCAAGCCCTATTTGGAGATCGAGATTGATCGGGAAGCAATCGCTCGTTATGGTATCCATGTCCGGCAGGTACAGGATGTGATCGAAGTTGCCATTGGTGGCCGTCAAATAACCAGCACCGTCGAAGGACGGGAGCGTTACCCGGTTCGGGTCAGATACCAAAGAGAATTGCGAAGCGACATCGAATCAATAATGGATGTTCTGGTTGGGGCACCGGATGGAACTCAGATCCCGCTTATCGAACTGGCCACGATTAATTTTGTTCGGGGACCGATGGTTTTAAAATCGGAAGATGCTTTCCCGGTCGGCTATGTCATCTTTGATAAAAAACCTGGCTTTGCCGAGGTTGACGTTGTCGAAAAGGCACAGGCATATTTTCAAAGCAAACTTGATTCGGGTGAGCTGGATATCCCGGCTGGTGTCAGCTATGCCTTTGCCGGAAGTTATGAAAACCAGATTCGCTCGGAAAAAAGGTTGATGGTGGTTTTGCCATTATCGTTAGTCGTCATCTTTCTGATCCTCTATTTCCAATTCAAAAAAGTGACCGTCACCCTGTTGGTTTTCTCAGGCATCTTTGTCGCCTGGTCGGGTGGATTTTTGATGCTTTGGCTTTATGGTCAGGACTGGTTTTTAAACTTTGTATTCTTTGGAGTTGACCTCAGAGCTCTGTTTCAGATCGAAAATTACAACCTCTCGGTCGCCGTTTGGGTTGGCTTTTTGGCTCTGTTTGGGATCGCCACCGACGACGGTGTAATCATTTCGACCTATCTGAATCAGGTCTTCGACCGTCAAAAACCTGCAACAGTTAAGCAAATTCGGGAAGCAACGATAACTGCCGGAAAAAGACGAATCCGCCCGGCTATGATGACAAGTGCCACTACGATTCTGGCCCTGATTCCGATTCTGACCTCAACCGGTCGCGGCTCTGACATCATGATTCCGATGGCAATTCCATCCTTTGGCGGAATGACGGTCGTTATTATTACCGTTTTCACCGTCCCGGTTCTTTACTGCGCCCTGGCGGAAATGAAAGCTAAAGGGTAAACAGGCTTTAGTTTAGTTGACCAAGCAATCCTGAAGGGAGGTTTTTATCACTACCGTAACGGGCTGTTGCGGTAGCACTTACAAAAATAAGCTTGACAAACAGGAGTTTTCTTATATTATATTTGTTAAGGAGATTAACCTAAATGAGTCACGACCTCAAGCAGTTTTATTTTACCAGCCTTTATTTTAGCCGTTATTGGTGGTGGTATTATACCACCCACTCCGGTCGTGGAGCTGTTTGTTTGGCGGACATCTGCTGAGATAAACGTTGAAAAGCTTGAAAGCCCACTATCGGATCCTACCGGAACTGATCGTGGGTTTTTTTTTGCTTTCTTTTTTGCTTTTTACATGGAAAAATTATGGCCCAAAATCTGAACAAAAACAGTCTTAATGCCGATTGGAATGATAACCGGCCCAAACCATGCTTTGAATATAATATGGCGTTATATCTTCTATATAAATTGTTGTCGGCAACCAGACAGAAAATGATGCAAAGGCATAAGCTGTCGTTGGTGTCAAAATTAAGATTGAGTTTGCCTGCCACCAATCGGCTCTGCGTGGCCACGAAAGGATTAGTATGAAAGAGACTCCTTCCCCCCAAAACAGGGCTCTGCCACCCCGTGGTCAGCTCAAGGTTATTTCTCGGGAGATGCCGGCTGATCTGGAGACTCCGGTTTCAGCTTTCATGAAGCTCAAATCGGTCGGAGCCAAGCTCCTTTTGGAGTCGGTCGAATCTGGTACTATCCTGGGACGGTATTCTTTTATTGGAATCAAACCGGCCTGCCGCATCATCGCCAACAGCGAAGAGATTATCATTGAGGGATCAAACGGCGATTCGCATCTGCCTTATTTAGAAGGATCAACTCCCCTCGATAATATTAAAACTATAATGGATGCCTACCATATTGATCAGGTGGATAATCAACCCCGCCTGTTGGGTGGAGCGGTCGGATACATCAGCTACGACCTGGTCCGCTTCATCGAAAACATTCCTGATAAACAGACCGACAGTTTGAAGATGCCTTTGGCCTTGATGTATCTGATCGATACCCTATTGGTCTTTGATCATGTCCAACGCCGGATTAGACTGTTGACGCTGACTGAGGAGGATAAAAAAGATGAAGCATCGGCTCGTCTGGATGGAATTGAGGAGGCGATGCGGGCTCCCCTTGATCTCTCCGCCCACCATAGTGACGCGGTAGAGAGTGGTGCCAATCCGGTTTCCAACTTCACCAAAGATGAATTCTGTGATGCGGTCAAGACGGCTAAAGAGCATATCGTCGCTGGAGATATTTATCAACTCGTCGTTTCCCAAAGGCTTCATGGTACAACCCAAGCGGATCATTTCATGATCTACCGCGCCCTGCGGATGCTCAATCCCTCCCCCTATATGTATTACCTCGATTTCGATGAACTGAAGCTTATCGGTTCCTCTCCTGAAGCGTTGGTGCGACTGGAAAATGGTTTGGCGACGGTTCGACCGATTGCCGGAACTCGTCCACGGGGTGAGACGGAAGAGGCGGATGCCGCCTTAGCCAGCGAGCTGTTTAACGATGCCAAAGAACGAGCCGAGC
>JAUUYJ010000002.1 GCA_030588275.1 Candidatus Zixiibacteriota bacterium
GCGGATAATAAACGAACCGACCGCCGCCGCTTTGGCTTATGGTTTGGATAAAAAAGATAACCAAAAAATAGCCGTTTATGATTTGGGTGGTGGAACTTTTGATATTTCTATTCTGGAATTGGGTGAGGGTGTCTTTGAGGTTCGCTCGACCAATGGTGACACCCATCTTGGTGGAGATGATTTTGATCAAAAAATCATCGACTGGATGGCTGACGAATTCAAGAAAACCAACGGTATTGATTTGCGGAAGGATAAAATGGCTTTGCAACGTCTCAAGGAGGCGGCTGAAAAGGCGAAGGTCGAACTTTCCACAACCCTTCAGACGACTATCAACTTGCCGTTTGTTACCGCCGATCAAGCCGGTCCAAAGCATCTTGACCTGACCCTGACTCGAGCCCGTTACGAAGGATTATGCGAAGATTTAATCAACCGTTCGGTGGAACCGTGCCGAAGTGCGATCAAAGATGCCGGTCTGGCCGCTTCTGACATTGACGAAGTTATCTTAGTCGGTGGAATGACGCGGATGCCAAAGGTTCAGGAGATCGTTAAGCAGGTCTTTGGACGTGAACCGAACCGAAGCGTCAACCCGGATGAAGTGGTTGCCGTTGGCGCCGCCATTCAAGGGGGCGTTTTGGCTGGTGATCTTAAGGATGTGGTGCTCCTTGATGTGACACCGCTCTCATTGGGAATCGAAACTTTGGGTGGGGTAATGACCCGCTTGATTGATCGTAACACAACCATCCCGACACGGAAATCGCAAGTATTTTCGACAGCCTCCGACAATCAACCGGCGGTCTCAATTAACGTTCTGCAAGGGGAGCGAGAGATGTCGGTCCACAATCGGACCCTCGGCCGTTTTGACCTGGTTGGGATTCCTGCCGCTCCACGCGGCTTACCGCAGATCGAAGTCTCATTCGACATTGATGCCAATGGCATCGTTCATGTCTCGGCCAAAGATCTCGGAACCGGTAAGGAACAGAAAATAAAAATTGAATCTTCTACCGGTCTTTCCGAAGATGAGATCAACACTATGGTCAAGGATGCCGAGTCGCACGAAGAGGAAGATAAGGCAACCAAAGATTTAGTCCAGGCTCGCAACGAAGCGGATCAGGCGGTTTATACGACCGAAAAATCACTCAAAGAGCATGGTGACAAGATTGACGAGGAAGATAAGAAGAAGATTGAAGCCGGTCTCGAAAAAGTAAAATCGGTGATGACCTCCGAGGATACCAAGACTATCAAGGATGCGGTTGAAGAGTTGATGACCGCTTCGCATAAGCTGGCCGAAGAGGTGTACAAACAGAGCCAGGCGGAAGGTCAGGCAGAAGGAGCACCGAATGGTTCTGCTCCCGAAGGTGATGATGCAGCGACCGCTCCCGAAGCAGATCAAGGTTCAGACGGTGCAGATGATGGTGCCGTTGATGCCGACTTTGAAGTTGTCGATGAAGACGAAAAGAAATAGGTATAAATAAAGCAGTTTTATGGAAAAAAGAGATTACTACGAAGTCCTCGGGTTAGACAAATCGGATGGCCCGGATGAAATAAAAAGAGCCTATCGCAAGATGGCGATGAAGTATCACCCTGATCGCAATCCGGGTGATGCCGAGGCGGAAGAGAGTTTCAAGGAAGCGACCGAGGCTTACGAAGTCCTGAAAAATGCTGAGAAGAAAAATCGGTACGACCAGTTTGGTCATGCCGGATTAGGCCAGGGGCAGGCGGGTGGCTTCGGAGGTGGTGGTGGTTTCGAAGGATTCGATCTGTCCGACGCTCTACGTGCCTTTATGCGTGATTTTGGCGGCAGAGGTGGCGGGGGCGGAATGGGTGGCTTTGAGGATCTGTTTGGCGGTGGTCGTCGGGCCGGTCAGGTCGATAATCGTGGTCGCGATTTACAGATCAGGTTGAAGCTGACGTTAGAAGAGATCGCCTCAGGAACCAAAAAGAAAATAAAAGTAAAGCGATTGACCACCTGTAAGGAATGTTCCGGTCATGGGAGCGCACCCGGCAGTAGTCGCAACAGTTGTCCTCAGTGCAAAGGACATGGACAGGTGCGTCGGGTCAGTCGTTCGATTTTTGGGCAGATGGTCAATGTAACAACCTGCAATGTTTGTCATGGTGCGGGGCAGATCATCACGACACCTTGCCCGGTATGTCATGGCGAAGGGCGCCTTCGAGAGTCGGCGATGATTAATGTCGATATCCCGGCTGGTGTTGCTGAGGGAAATTACATCCCACTTGATGGACAGGGTGATGCCGGTGTCAGGGGCGGCCCAGAGGGAGATTTGATCGTTGTTATCGAAGAGAAAGATCACGATCATTTTACTCGTCAGGGGAATAACATCGTTTGTCAAATGCCGATTTCCTTTATTGTAGCGGCCATTGGTGGGACGATTCAGGTGCCGGGGCTTGAGAGTGAATTGAGTTTGGATATACCGGCTGGCACCCAATCTGGAAAAGTTTTTAAGCTCAAAGGTAAAGGGATTGCACATTTGCGCCATCGGGGTCATGGAGATGAATTGGTTCAGGTGCAAGTCTGGACACCACGGAAACTGAATTCTGAAGAGAAAAAACTGTTTAAAAGCCTGTCCAATTCAGAATCGTTTGTTCCTCCCAAATCATCCCGCTCATTTTTCTCTCGACTGCGCGATACGCTGGGCGTATAGGTAATCTATGTCTCATGATCCTCACTATCTGGAAGTAGCGCTTCCGATAACGACTGATTTTCTTGAAGGTGTTTCCAATTACATCATAGAGAATATCTGTGGAGGGTTGGTTCTGGAAGATGAAGAGGATGGCTCCGAGACCATTCTTCGTTTTTACCTGGCGCACGATATCGATTCTGAAAAAATGCTGGCAGGGCTGGATCGATATCTGAGGAGTCTTGAGTTAGGCCATTACTCAGACAGATTAAAAAAACGGCGCATCAAAGATATCAATTGGCTTGAGTTGTATCAGCGTTCGGTCCCGCCAATATTAATCGGTAAAACGATTGTCATAAAAACTCCCTGGCATTCCGAACAGTTTCCCGACCGAACCGAAATCATTCTGGAACCGAAGATGGCTTTCGGAACCGGGCATCATGAGACGACGCGCAGTTGTTTGGCTGTTATGGAAGAGGTTACTTTCGATAATAAGCGGGTTCTTGATTTGGGGTGCGGTTCCGGTCTGTTGGGTATTTATGCCGCCTTAATGGGCGCCCGTGCGGTTATCGGTTACGATACCGATCCTTTGGCGATCACCGATTGTAATGAAAATTTCCCGGTCAATGGAGTCGAGAAAATCTACCGAGCTGAACTGGGAACGATAAATGATATTGATTCTGATTCGATCTTTGACATTCTGATTGTAAATATTATTAAGGAAACGATTCTGCCGATCATCGGTCGGCTCAATGGGATGGCGTCAGAAGGTGGCGTCATTATTCTATCAGGGCTGATGCAAAAAGATTCTCCCGATATTGAAATGGCTCTTGAGGATCACCACCTGACAAACTATTATAAGCATTTTGATAATGAATGGGTAACCTATCGGGTGGACCTGCCGTGATTGCCACCTTTATTTACCAGCGGGATAATTTGGTTGGCGAAAATATTGTCATAGGTGGGGAAGAGGGGCATCATATTGCGCGGGTAATGCGTTTAAAAAGCGGCGATCAGGTCCGTCTGATTGATGGTCAGGGGACTGCTCATACGTGTGAAATAGGTGATATTAAGGGTGATCAAGTTGTCTGCCGGATAATCAAAACGACTCGTTTCTCGGGTGAACCATCAATCAAGTTGACTTTGGCAGTGGCCTTGTCGGAAGCGGCCAAATTCAAAACTATTATCGAAAAAGGGACCGAGGTTGGAGTCTCAAAATTTATCCCGCTCTATTCCGAAAAAAGCAAAATTAATTTAAGTGCCTCGGCGATTGTAAAAAGAAAAATGAGCCGGTGGCAAAGAATTGCTACGGCGGCGGCAAAACAATCCGGACGGTCGGTTATTCCGACTATTGACCAACCGGAGGAATTTTCAGCATTTATAAAGCGGTGTAACCCTGAAGTAAGTTGCCTGTTTCATTCTCCCTCTCAGATGAGTCTGACCGACTTGGTTTCCAAAACATCTGATCTCAATGAAGTCGTCTCCATCATTGGCCCAGAGTCTGGTTTTTCTCCAACTGAAATTGAACTGGCCGGATCTAATCAGGTTGCGGTGGTCTCGCTCGGAGACCGGATATTGCGGACAGAAACAGCTGGCGTAGTTATTCCATCGCTGATTATTTATCTTCGAGATGCAGTCAAAAAAATTGCATAATGAGCCGATACAATTGATATGCAGGCGGACATCTATATATATCTTCTGATCGGTTTTCTGGGAATCTCGATTGGATCTTTTTTGAATGTTGTGATTTACCGACTTCCTCGTAATAAAAGCCTGGTACTGTCCCGTTCTGCCTGCCCCAATTGCCGGATGAAAATTTCGTTTTTTGATAATGTCCCACTCTTGTCGTACATTCTATTGCTGGGGCATTGCCGTCATTGCCGGGCGCCGATTTCGGCTCGGTATCCAATGGTTGAAATGCTTAACGGTCTGTTTTATATCCTTTTTCTGTACTTCGACGGGATGACTATGGTGATGGCCGGACATTGTTTTTTGGCTTCGTCCCTGTTGGCTATATTTTTCATCGACCTTGAATTTTATATTATCCCGGATGTGATTTCGATTACCGGAATTGTGGTCGGTTTGGGGTTGGCCTTTTTTCCCGGCACCATTGGTCTGGTCGATTCTTTAATCGGAATTGCCGTTGGGGGAGGCTCGCTTCTTCTGATCGCTTATCTTGGAGAATGGTTGTTCAAGAAAGAGGCGATGGGTGGCGGGGATATCAAGATGGCGGCAATGATGGGTGCGTTTGTAGGCTGGCAAAAGGTGATCCTAATATTCATGGGTGGTTCGATCATTGGCCTGATAGTATCCCTTATCTGGATGGCCTATTCCAAAAAGATACGAAGCAGTCGGATGATCCCATTTGGCCCTTTTCTGGCAATGGCCGCGATGATTACGTTGGTTTATGGGCAGACCATACTCGATATATATGTCTCATACATATTTGATGCTCGTGCTTTTTGACGCTCAATTAATTACCCCCATGATGACAAAAAAAGATTTTATCAAATTTCCAGAAATTAGTTAATTTTCCGAATATTCTGAATTGCTGAGCTAAGGCGGTTGAAGTTTCTCCCTGGCTTATGAATTAGATCACTTGGCCATATCCTCTCAAAAACTTCCAACTATTGCCGACTAAATGTATATGCGCTCTATTGTCAGTCGGTACGAAACCGAGATACGTCTCGGTTTGTTGGTCATTGTGATTTTACTGCTGTTTTTGAATGGCAGTAGCACTTTTGTTATCTATCGAGTAAAAAGCAAGCTGGTTGAAGAGGTTGATTCCCGATTGGATCGGAGTCTTAATTTTACCACACTTTATCTTCAAAAAAATAGTTACCCAACCATGCCAGATCTTCCGGAGATACCGAAGGATCAGCTTCAACTCTTGATCCAAAAGCACCATGTCGATGATATTGATATCCATTACGTTTCTGGACTGTCACAACAATTATTCACTGAAAATTTGCAGAATCTGCTGATCAACTCTCTCGGTTTTGATAGAACTGAATTATCAAAAACCGAGTTATTGCTTTCGGGAAAGCGATATTTTTCCTGCGGCGAGTCGGATGGTCACCGACTGGCCTATTCCTTCTGGAACGGATCGAACAATCGAGGGATTCTGATCGTGGCTCGGACCGTTTCATTTCCGCTTGAAGTTGTTCAGAAAACCTCAAGGACGGCCCTTTATCTGGGGTTAATTTATATCCTGCTGTTGATCCCCTTGACAGTTTTTCTCCCCCGGCTAATTTTGCAACCTTTCCGGAAGATGCGGGAAACGGCACAAACGGCTGGTCGCTTGCCGATTACCAGTTCCGGGGATGAGGTCGCCGAAGTAATCAGCTCTTATAAAAATGTAATAGAAGAACTCAAACAGAGTGAAGCAGAACTTAAGCACCTTTATCAGGAAAGCTCAAATCGAGCCGACAAATTAGAAAATTTGAACCGTTATATTTTGCAGTCGATCGGGGCTGGTGTAATAAACGTTGATCCTTCCGGAAAAGTAATCGGCTACAATCAGGCGGCTGGAAATATTCTTGGGTATGCCCCGGAGGAGGTTCTCAACAAACGATATCAAGTGGCATTTCCCGGAGAGATGGAGTTGGCGCTGATTTTTGAAGCCGGGTTACAGCGTGGTGAAACGGTTGGTCGGCGCGGGATGGAGTTGTCACGAATGGATGGATCAAAAATCTGGCTTGGTTTGGAAAGTTCCCATATCTATGACGATACCGGTCGCTCGGTCGGAATAACGCTTCTGTTTAACGACCTGACCGAGATCAAACGGCTCGAATCTGAGCTGGAAATCAATCGGCGCATGGCGGCATTAGGAGAGATGACCGGCGGCTTGGCCCACCAGCTTCGCAATTCATTAGGGGCCGTTACTGGGTTCTCGCAACTCCTTATAAAAAAGACTCCAGAGGATCAGCCAGCGGGGAAGATCGCCGCCTCTATATTAAACGAAGCTATGATTTCGGAACGAATGATTGCTCGCTTTTTAAACTTTGCCCGTCCCTTGGCGATAAATCCGGAACTGACCGATCCGGTAGCTTTAATCATACAGATTTTGAAACGGTTTGAGGTTGCTTGTAAGGAAAAAAATGTAAAGCTTGATTTCTCTTATCCCGAAGGGCAGGTATCAATTGTTGCCGATGAAATGCTTCTCTCTGAAGCGCTTTTTAATCTGATAGATAATGCTATTCAGGCGGTCGCTAAGAGTGGTCGGGTAAAAATCAATTTGGAAAATAATAAAGGCTCTTTGGCAATTATTATTGCCGATAACGGACCGGGGATTGATCCGGCTATCCGGGATGATCTGTTTACCCCTTTTGTTTCCTCGAAACCATCCGGGACCGGCTTAGGGCTGGCGCTAACGAGAAAAATTATCAACCTTCATAAGGGGACGATCGAATTTGATCGTGATACCCCCAAAGGAGCGGTCTGCCGCATTGAACTTCCACTGGCCCAGGAACTGTCCACTTTATTACCGATTTCATCACGTGCAATAGTTAAATAACTGTAGCCAAGAATGATTTTTATATTATATTGGCGCGACTGATATTTGGGAATTTTTGGAGGATTCATGGTTGAAGCCAGTAATTTTAAAAAAGGTATGCGGGTTCTCGTTGAGGGTGAGCCGTATGTTATCGTTGATTTTTCTCATGCCAAAATGGGGCGAGGCCGACCGCATACAAAAGCGCGGATGAAACATATGATCAGTGGTTCGGTTTTTGAGAAATCATACCTGTCCAACGAGAAATTTGATCAACCTGATACCCAACATCGGAAGATGGAGTACCTCTATAGTGACGGGGATGATTACCATTTTATGGATTGCTCCACCTTTGAGCAGACTGCCATGACCGTAGAATATCTTGGAGATAATCGTTATTATTTAATGGAAAACCAGGAATATACAGTGCTGTTTCTTGAGAATAACCCGATCTCAGTCGATCTTCCCGCTTCAGTCGTGCTAAAAGTTGTCGAATCGGAACCGGCAGTCAAAGGGGACTCGGTGACCAATATTCAGAAGCCGGCCAAGCTTGAAACTGGTTTGATGGTCAAAGTTCCGTTGTTTGTCAAAGAGGGTGATAAGGTAAAGGTTGATACTCGGACCGGCCAATATCTGGAACGATCAAATAAGTGAGCGATGATCTTTGGCCAATTATTGGGGTTGATGAATCGGGGAAAGGGGATTTCTTTGGGCCGCTGGTTATCGGCGGTGTTATTGTTTCCAAAGATAGTTTGCCATTAATTGAACGTCTTGGAATTCGTGATTCCAAAAAAATAGCCGACGGCAAAATTCTTACCATCGCAGAACAGATCAAAAAACATTTCCCATGCAATGTCGTTGCGATCACGCCGAGCCGATACAACGAACTTTATGCAAAAATCAGAAATCTAAACAAACTACTTGGCTGGGGGCATGCTCGAGTAATCGAAAACTTGCTGGCCGATCATCAGGTTCCGGCGGCTATCTCAGATAAATTTGGCAATGACCGCTTTATTAATGATTCCCTTTTGGAGAATGGTCGTAAAATAAAAATGATCCAAAAGGTTCGTGGGGAATCGCATCCGGCGGTGGCGGCCGCTTCAATTCTGGCCAGAGCGGGATTCATTACCGCAATCGCCGACCTGGAGAAGCAGTTTGGGGTGAGGCTTCCCAAAGGAGCCTCGCGGATCGTTGATGATGCCGGTCGGAATCTGATTGCCAGCGGCGGGGAAGATATTCTGGAGAAGGTGGCCAAGCTCCATTTCAAAAATTATCAAAAAATATTCTGCTAAAAATTATCACTAAAAATTATCTGTAGATCCTGTATTACGCAAGTTCTCTATCTCCAAACGTTCCCCTATTGTCAGCTCTCACGCGAGGGGATCAACAATCCGTATCGACCAGAAACGAGGAAAGCCCTCACGGGCTGGTTGAAGATATATCAAAGTGAGGCCGGATCGGCAAAAGATCCGGCCTCGCGCGGGCAAAGGCGACAAAGCGAAGTCTTTAGTACTGGACGGTCTGGAAGTCTGTCATCACCGTTACGGTATTATTGCCACTCTGATAACTCGACTCTGATCTGCTCTCAAATTTGATCAGTCCGATTCCGGAGGCATACCAGTAAAAGTTGCTACTTAAAGAATCGGTCTGCCATTGAACTTTGAGGCAATTGCCATAGCTGGTACCATTCATCGCCTCAACTGATTCAAAACCAACGATTGTCATCGTGTTAAATTCTCCATCCGGGAGAATTTTCCAAGTATCGCCAAAGGTCGTCCAATCGTCACCCTTGCCGACCTCATCATCAGCAGGATCGTTATTATTCCCGCCACCACTTCCAGTAGTGGTTGATGAGGTATCATAGATATTCCAACTATTGCCTGCGACAAAGGGTGATTCCAGAATTCTCATTCCGGGGTCATTCAGACTACTGGTTTGGAAAATAGCCACACCGTTACTGTATTGGTACCAGGTATTGATTTCGTTAGTTTGGCGGTCGGTCCGGCGAAAGGTGAAACCGGAATGGCCGGCGATAATCACCGGATTTACAATTTCGATATCATAATGATCTGTCTCCGGTTCCAAATCGACATACTCAATCCGCAATCCCTGATTCAGAGGGATGAAGGCGACCGGGTCTGCCGTCGGGGCTACCTGATTTGTTTTTGTTATAAACGACTTTTCGGAACATCCGACAAAGGCAATCAAGCAGACGGCTGAGATTGTCAATAGTAGTCGAATCGTTTGCTTTGATGTCATGAAACCTCCCGCGATAATATTCGGTTTATCTTTTTTCAGCTACGTCGAGGCTATTGCAAAGCTGGTGCCGTCACGGTAAAAATATAGTAAAGGCCTAAGGGGTAAGGGAATGCGGGGCATATATAAAGTATAGCATCGTCGTGATTGGCCTGTTATTATGGCAATAATCCCATACTGATTGGTCCGCTCCAACGGTTCTAAGATTTCTCCGGAATTTGCCGATAATTTCAATAGCGACAATGATTTAATAGGATATGGAGGGTGTTATGCCCCAGTTTTACTATGATCTTCTATTTTGTGCGATTTTTATAGCTGTACTCCTGACCATTATGGGAAAGAAAAATTCTGCCTTTGGAAATGATCGGGATGCCTATCATAAAATCCTTCTTGGATTGATATTTCTAACCGGATTTTCGGTCGTTCAACTCTGGGGAAATCAGGATTGGTTTTCCGGAATGCCGTATCTGTCCGATCCGCTAAATAGAAAAATAGTCGAAGCAATAGGGATTGTGGGTGGTTTGATCTTTCTTCTTATTGGGGTTGGTTCCTGGTTGCCCTCTATTTTTCGCGCTGGTACAAACAAGAATAATTTTAACAAGCGGTATCATGCTCTTAAGATGATTAATCAATCATTGAGCGGTAGTTCAGATTTTGATACTGCCCTTCGCATGACGGCTGAATGCCTGACTTCATATCTGGATTTCTCTCGTTGCGCCGCGATGAAATATTCGGCCCGGCAAGATTGCCTTCATCTGTCTCATGCGTCCGGATTCAATGGAAGCGAGCCGGTCGGCTTGCTC
The DNA here is from genome assembly GCA_030588275.1 of Candidatus Zixiibacteriota bacterium. GTDB lineage: Bacteria > Zixibacteria > MSB-5A5 > GN15 > JAAZOE01 > JAUUYJ01. The sequence goes on from JAUUYJ010000002.1 coordinate 10,188, forward strand.
CAAATACCTCTGGTCGATACAGATCTCAAAAAATGTTTTGAAAATATGTTGGCCACTTCCTACTCCGGTCATGATCCGGTCTTTGAATCGGGTCGTAAGCCTGAGTATATCGTTCCGATATCAATCGGGAAAAGAAATTATGGTGCCCTGTTATGCTGGATTGAATCTGACAAGATTGACGAAGAGATGCGCGATTTTCTCACCACAGTTGGTACTATTCTGGGTGCCAGCGCTACTCAGCGGATTTCGCACAAAAAGCAGGAACATCTCAACCAGCAGAACGAAACATCCAGTCAGATGACCGATATTTGCAATCGCTCATCGGACATGCAACAGGCGATTCCGGGTCTATACAAACTGCTTCAAGAGAGTTTGGAAGTGGAATTTCTCTCTGTCGCCGTGTTGGATAATACGGGTGAAAATATGATCCGTTATTCTATTGGGGCAAGCGGTCGGATGCTCCTTGAAAAAGGTGTTAGCCGCTGTACTCGTGGAACCGAAGTCGAGGCGATTTTCCGCTCGGCTCAGCCGATGATAGAAGCCAAAGTTGATATGGAAAATGATCTCAACGACGGCCTGTTCATTTCGTGTGGAATGAAAGCTCGGATGATAGCTCCGGTTATGGCCGGACAAAAAGTTATGGCGGTACTGACGGTTGGAAACAGCCAACCCGGGTTTTTCTCACCTCTCGCTTTGGAGCGCTTGAATTCCTTATCAGATATGCTCGCCTCGGTTATTCAGCGGGGTAAGCTGGCCCGCATCACCGAAGAGCGGGAAGATCAGATGCTCAGGCTGCAACTGATGGAACGAGAAATGCCATCGATTCAATCGGTGAGTGGTTTCTTTCAGTTAGCGGGTGAAATGCTGACTCAGCGCCTTTCCTGTACTATAGCACGTATTTCATTAATCAACGGGAGTCAAAACAGCCTCCTTAGCCAGAATTGCCAGACGATTCGCGAGACCGGGTATCAGCTGAATCAGGCCAAGTCGATTCCTCTGTCGATTTTGCCCTGGCATAAAATGACGCTTGAAACTGACAAGCCGATGCTTATCAATCAGGATGATCTTGATTCACAAATGACCGATGGTGAATCGTCGGCAACACTTCTTCCGGGGATCAAATCGGCCATGCTGGTTCCGATTGCCCACGAAGGTAATGTCCGGGGGATAATTTCTATCGGCGAGTCCCGTAACTGGAATCGGCGTAGTTTTGGTGCTACCGATTTAGTTTTTGCTCGTGATGTAGCGGCCAAATGCTCCAACGTCCTGAAGTTGAAACAGGTTGAACTGGATCGGGATCATTTCCGTGAGCAGTGGCAGGAAAAGGCTGTTACAGGAGATGATAGCTCGGTCGGTCGGTGGCGTAATCAAATGAATACTCCGCTCAGTTCCATAATTGGGGCGGCGGAAATTCTAAAGTCAAAGAGCCCGGAAGATAATTTTTCAATTAAGTACCACGATATGATTCTTAATGCCGCCAATCGGATTAAGTCTGTGGCAGAGGAGATGTCGGGGCAGAGCAACCTGTCCGAGACAGAGGTTATTGAATCAGAAATGATGCTTGGTTGATGTCTAAACGGATTCTTAAAATACTGTTGGTGGAGGATGATCGGCAAATCCGGCAGGTCATCCGAGACCTGTTGCGTGGGGAAGGGCGCCACCTGATTGTCATGGAGGATGGTGACAAAGCGTTCCAAAAGCTTGAAGATGAGGCTTTTGATCTATTGGTGACCGACCTCGGCTTGCCCGGTAAAACCGGTTGGGACTTGATTAATAAGGGGCGGAAACATTCCCCTGATCTGAAGGTGATTGTAATCACCAGTTGGACCGATTGTCACTCCGATGAGATTGCCCAAAATTACAAAGTGGATCATATGATACGAAAGCCATTTCGTATCAGTCAGGTGACTGAAGCGGTCGAAGATCTGCTGACTCCGAAGGTTTCCGCCGAACAAAAATAAACATAGCCGGTAGTTGACTTTTTTTAATTCAGAATTATATTCAAATCAACAGAATCTTCGGGGTGAGGCGAAATTCCTTGACCGGTGGTATAGCCCACGAGCGGAAAATAATTTCTGCAGAATCGGTTAAATTCCGATGCCGACGGTACAGTCCGGATGTGAGAAGATATAATACTGCATGACCGGATTGATTTGATCCGGTAGGCGATATATCTAAATTCTCTATCCCCGATGGTTCGGGGATTTTTTTATGGCTGACGAAAAGTTCTTTGAAGAGATGATGAAAAAGGCGATCTCTCTGGCTCGTAAGGCAGAGGGACAGACCGCACCAAATCCGTTGGTAGGAGCGGTTCTGTTTAATAATCGCGGTATTATATCTACCGGATATCATCGTCGGGCCGGACTGGCTCATGCCGAAACTATTGCCATAGACAAAGCTGGACAACGAGCTGTGGGAGCTACGCTGGTGGTTAATCTGGAGCCCTGTTGCCATCATGGGCGAACGGGACCCTGCACCGAAGCAATAATAAGGGCCGGTATCAAGCGAGTTGTTTATGCGATCTCAGACCCCAATATAACAGTTTGCGGACGAGGGTGTAATAAATTGAAAGATGCCGGAGTAGAATTAATTGTCGGTGTCGGTAGTCATCAAGCGGAGCGTCTAAATGAGGTATATTTAAAGCATATTACAACCGGACGACCGTTCGTCGCCCTCAAAACGGCACAGTCTCTCGACGGACGTCTGGCCACTTCGACCGGTGATTCACAATGGATTTCTGGACCGGAGGCATTGAAACTGGCCCACAAATTAAGAGCAAAATACGATGCCGTCGCGGTCGGTTCGGGTACGGTCCGTTTTGATAATCCATCCTTGACGGTGCGGCATGTTCGGGGGGACAACCCAATTCGGATTATCCTTACTGCGTCGGGGGATTTACCGGAAAAGATAAATCTCTTTGAAAACAATCGGGATAACAATACGATTGTGGCGACGACCGCATCCGGTCGGGACCGATTGAGCGGCAGGCAAGTGATGACCTGGACAATTCGCAAGGCCGGAACTGGACTGGACCTTAATCAATTTTTAAAAAAATGCGGTGAGGTTGGCATCACCTCGTTACTTGTCGAGGGTGGTGGGCAGTTGGCTACATCATTTTTGAAGCAGGGGTTGATCGACAAAATTTACCAGGTTGTGGCGCCGATGATAATCGGTTCCGGTCTGGATGCTGTCAGAGATTTAAAAATACGTCGCCTTAAAAGGGCCATTAGAATTTCCGACGTCGTTTACAAAAGGCTGGGCCAGGATAATCTGCTCATTGGCTACCCGGAGTATAATTGATATGTTCACCGGATTAATTCAGACCATCGGCCAGATACGATCTATCGCGCCCCGGGGAAATTATCGGCGCCTAATGGTCGTGCCTGACAAAATGTTTGACGCACTGGAGATTGGAGAATCAATCGCCCTTTCCGGGATTTGCTTAACGGTTGTTTCGTTTGATAATCATTCGTTTGTTGTTGAAGCTTCGCAGGAGACGACGGCGTCAACGACATTGGGTGCCGTTGTGCGAACCGGGATGAAGATCAATCTGGAACGTGCTTTGCGGGCCGATTCGAGGTTGGGCGGACATTTTGTGGCGGGACACATCGATGACGCTCTGACTGTTCTGAGGGCCGCCTCTGTTGGAGAATCAATAATATTGGAAATTGAGTTGCCGATTCAGTTTTCTGCTTTGGTGGTTAATAAAGGATCGGTTACAATAGATGGTGTTAGTTTAACGATTGTTGATCTGGGTAAGAATAGTTTCTCGGTTAACCTGATTCCGGAAACGCAAGCATCGACGACCCTGACAAACTTAAAAAAAGGGGCTGTCGTCAACGTTGAATTTGATATGATCGGAAAATATATCGAGCGTTTTATGAATCATTCAAAAGGTGAGAGAGCCAGGCAACTGACGGTAGATAAATTACGAAAACAGGGTTTTTGATATAGAGGATAAGATGGCTGAATTTTGTAAGATTGAAGAGGCGATCGCCGAAATCAAGGCGGGCCGGATAATTATTGTTGTTGATGATGAGGACCGAGAAAACGAAGGGGATCTGATCATGGCGGCAGAGCATGCCACCCCGGAGGCGGTCAACTTTATGAGCAAGTATGGTCGAGGTTTGATCTGCGTTCCGATGACTGGAGAGAGGCTGGAGACGCTCCAGTTGGAGGCGATGGTTCGTAGAAACACCGCCCTGCACGGAACCAAATTTACCGTCTCCGTCGATGCGGTCAATGGAACGACAAGTGGTATTTCTGCCTTTGATCGGTCGGTTACGATTAAAAAACTAGTCGCCGATGATGCCAAGCCGAGTGACTTCGGTCGCCCCGGACATATCTTTCCGCTTCAGGCGATGGAGGGGGGTGTTTTGTCACGAGCTGGTCATACCGAGGCATCGGTCGATCTGGCCCGCATCGCCGGTTTAAGACCCTCAGGTGTACTGTGCGAGATCATCGACGACGATGGCAGTATGGCCAGAGTACCGAGGCTGTTGAAAATGGCCGACGAATTCAACCTAAAGATAACGACTGTCAAAGATCTAATTGAATACCGGCGGAATACGGAAAAATTGATCGAGAAGGTAGTCAAAATCGATTTGCCAACCCGCTGGGGCGAATTCAAACTCCATCTGTACCGATCCGAAACTGATGACCATCATCACATGGCGTTGGTCAAGGGGGATCTGAAAAATAAAAAAGATGTTCTCGTGCGCGTCCATTCCCAATGCCTGACCGGAGATATCTTTGGCTCCTCAAGGTGCGATTGTGGAGAGCAGTTAGCTCATGCAATGCAGATGATTGAGAAAGAGGGACTGGGAGTTGTGCTGTATATGCGCCAGGAAGGTCGAGGGATTGGGCTGGTCAATAAGCTAAAAGCATATGCTTTGCAGGAGAAAGGCCGCGATACAGTCGAGGCGAATGAAGAACTTGGGTTTAATGCCGATTTGCGCGATTATGGGGTGGGGGCGCAGATTCTAAGAGACCTCGGTTTGACTACGATCAAGATTCTGACCAACAATCCTCGCAAGCTGGTCGGACTGGCCGGGCATGGCCTGAAAATTACTGAACGTATTCCGGTCCATATCAAGCCGGGAAAATATAATAAACATTACTTAGAAACTAAACGTGATAAGTTGGGGCACCTTTTGCCCATGTTTTAGGAGGATACAATGGCGATCAAAACTAACAAAGGTAATCTTGACGGCAAGGGGCAGAGGCATGCTCTGGTCGTCAGTCGTTTTAACGAGCTTCTGACATCAAAGCTTCTTGAGGGAGCAATCGATTGTCTCAAGCGACATGGTGTCGCGGAAAAGGATATTTCAATAACCTGGGTTCCCGGGGCGTTTGAGATTCCGTATGCGGCGCAAAAACTGGCGTTAACCAAAAAATGTGATGCGGTGATCTGTCTTGGAGCACTCATCCGGGGGGACACCCCACATTTTGATTACATCGCCTCAGAAGCGTCAAAAGGGATAGCCAAGATATCTTTGGATACCAACATCCCGGTGATCTTTGGGATTGTTACCGCCGACACTCTCGATCAAGCGATCGAACGGGCTGGTACCAAAGCGGGCAATAAGGGTTGGGATGCTTCGTTGTCGGCGATTGAAATGATTGATCTGTATAAGAAAATTGACGGTAAGAAATGACCAGACGACAGGCACGGGAGGCGGTTCTAAAAGGGCTTTATACTCTGGAATTGATGGAGTGGGACATTGACCGGGTGATGGAGGATATTCACCAAAACGATGATCCGGATGATAAAATGTCACGCTTTATCAGGAGTTATCTTGAGACGGTTGTGGCTAATCTTGAGTATCTCGACAAAGAAGTGACTCGGCTGGCAGAGAACTGGGAGTTAAAGCGAATCGCTATCATTGACAAAAATATTTTACGAATGGCTCTGTCAGAAATTCACTTTATGCCGGATATTCCACAAAAAGTTGCCATTAATGAAGCGATTGATTTGGCCAAGCAGTTCAGTACGCTGGAATCATCCTCGTTTGTCAATGGTATTTTGGATGCCGCCATGAGTGAACTTGATCAGAGTTGATCTCTTTGGTGTAAGGTTGTGGTAATCAAAAGCTTGTGACCTCAGGGGTGGTTGGTGACTATTTTTTTGAGCTTTACTTGCGGACAATTATTGTTATATTTAGCATCCTTTAAGGTGAAACAGAAACCACTTAAACCCGGCGGAACAACTATTGGATAGCGGAGCGAGGCTGACAAACATATCAGAGCGGTTATTGCGTCAGGTTATTGCCGGTTTTATTCTGCTTGTAACCCTTATTATAAATCTGAAAACGATGGCGCCGACATTGTCATTTTGGGACTGTGGTGAATTTATTGCCTGCGCCAATATTTTGGGGATTCCCCACCCGCCCGGATCGCCTCTTTATATAGTGCTTGGTCGGGTCTTCAGCATCATTCCTTTTTTTGAAGATATTTCTGCTCGTATCAATATGCTCTCGGCTGTTTCCGGTGCGGTGGCGGCAATGCTCGCCTATCTGGTTACCTTCCGGATGATAAAATACTGGTATCGAAGCAATCAATTTACTGGGTGGCCGGTTGCTATCTCCCATATTGGCGGGATCATCGGTGCCTCAATGTTTGCCTTTGGAAAAACCAATTGGAATAATTCGGTCGAGGCTGAAGTTTATACGTTATCGATGATGATATTGATTTTGATCGTCTGGGCCTTTTTAAACTGGATTGATGCGACCAAGTTTACTCAACCGAAAAGCAGTTCGGCACCGGCGGACCGCTGGCTGATCTTTATCACCTTCCTCGGTTTCCTGTCAACCGGAATCCACATGACCGTATTTCTGTTCCTGCCAGCTATTTTTCTTGGTGTGATCATCGCGTCGCCAAAATTCCGAAAAGATTTTCGGTTCTATGTAACCGGTTTCTGTATGATTCTAATTGCCGTCAACCTTGATTGGTTCTTGTGGGTTAACGGCCTGTGGTTAATTGCCGTGATTATCGGTAGCCTGTCCGGACGCAAGTATTTGTGGAAATTCTCTCTGGCAGTATTGTTGGCAATGATTATAGGTTTCTCGGTTCAGCTATACACGCCAATCAGGTCGGCTCAACAGCCGTCTATCAATCAGAACAATCCATCATCATCTTATGCCGCCTTCCGCAATTTTCTGGAACGGAAACAGTACAGCCAGACAAATATGGTTGTCCGAGCGATGACCAGGCGGGCCGAGTGGGGGAACCAGTTGGGTAACTATCCCCGGATGGGGTTTTGGGGATTTTTCTCCAACCAATATGGGATCAATGGTCGGTCTTTCTCGTTTGTTTTTGTGTTTGGAATGTTCGGGCTGTTTGAACTGATCAGGCGAAAACCGTCGGTTGGTGGCCCGCTTCTCATGATGCTTATTTTAGGAACGTTGTTCTTGATCTGGTATATGAATTTCGCCGACGGCACAATGCAGAATCAAAAAACGGGGGATGGACATATTGAAGTCCGCGATCGAGATTACTTTTTTACTCCCGGCTTTGTTCTATTTGGGATCGCAATCGGACTTGGTGTCGCTGGTATGATGGAGATGGTCCGGGAATCATTTCCCAAAAGTGGCACGGTTCGGACCGCCGCCTTGGGCATGCTGTCCGGCTTGGTTCTGTTTTCTGCGGTGCCGATTATGGCCAATTATCATGAAGCGGATCGTTCGGGGAATTACATCCCTTACGATTTTGCTCGCAACCTTTTAATGTCATGCGATTATAATGCCGTTTTGTTTATCGCCGGAGATAACGACACCTTTCCGATTTGGTGCGCACAGGAGGTTTATGGAATCCGGCCTGATGTGACGGCGGTTAACCTGGCGTTATCAAATTCGACCTGGTATATGCAGCAGATTCGGGACTATATGAAGCTTCCCTTAAACTGGAGCGATGCTGAGATTGCCGCCAAAAGGCATCGGTTTACTTCGGCTCGGAAATTTTACCGGATTCAGGATCAGGTTTCCGATGAATTGGTTGATAACCTTGGCGATAGTCGGCCAATATTTTTTGCCATTACCGTACCGACTGAAGCCCAGCAGTATCATGGGACAAGTATTACCAACAATTTGATTATGCAGGGGATATCTTATCGGTATTATAGGGATCAGAATCCCGGTCGGATCAATATGGATATCAACCATGCTTTATTATCAAAATATTATGATTACCGCTCTATAGTAGATACGGCCATTTTCAAAGATAGTCGGACGACCGCTTTGGTTGGCAATTACGCCACCGGTTTTGTTCTCATGGCCGAGTCGCTCCGTGTTGCCGGGCAGTCGGAAGAAGCAATTGGGATGGTCAAAGAGGCGTTGGAAGTTGTTCCAACCGATTATGTGACTTATAATGTGCTGGCTCAGTTATATGTGGAAACCGGGCAGGAAGAATTAATTTTGGATATTTTGAAAACTGTCCCTGAAAAGCATAGACGACAAATTTATTTTGTTTGGGGCATGGCTCACCGCTATTTGGAACATTACGACCGGGCCCGCGAAATATTGGAAACGGCCGTCGATAAATACCCTGGATTTCGCGATGCCTTTTGGGAATATGCTCGACTTTTGTATGACGATAAGGAGTATGAGCAATTGCGGTTGAAAACTGAAAAGTATATAATGGATAATCCCTCAGACAATGAAGCGCGGTCATTGCTTAACGATCTTGTCCGCCGCATCAACTCGGGGGAATTGGGACAACCGCAAAAGAATGAAACGGGCAGTTAGGCAAACAGGCAGAATAATTTGAATATTTTAGCTCTAAATTGGCAGGACCTCAAAAACCCACTTTCAGGCGGGGCGGAAGTCCACCTCGAAGAACTTCTCAGGCGATTAGTGGTAATGGGGCATACTGTCACGCTGTTCTGCTCTAACTATGATGGCGGATCGAGGGAGGACGAGGTTGAAGGGGTTCGCATCATCAGGCGTGGTAATCGATTTAATTTCAACCTGATTGCTCCTTACCATTTGCGCAAATTAGTCCGATCTGAAAATTATGATCTCTTGTTGGAAGATATAAATAAAATCCCCTTTTATACACCTCTCTATCTGAAAATCCCGACAATGGTAATCATTCCCCATCTGTTCTCGACAACAGTTTTCAGCGAGATCAATTTTGTCCTTGGCAGTTATATTTATTTGGCCGAATTGCCCCTGACAACCGTTTACCGAAAAAAGAAATTTTGCGTCATATCAGAATCGACCGCTTCTGATATGATTGGGCGTGGCATGCCAACCGAAAATGTTCGCGTTATTCATTGCGGAATTGATGCCGAGCTGTACAATAATAAAAAGCAGTATGAAAAATATGATCATCCATCCCTTTTGTATCTGGGAAGAATAAAAAAATATAAATCGATTCAGCATCTGATTTCTGCTTTTGCCATCATCCGCAATGACCTGCCCGAGATTCGCTTGACGATTGTCGGTTCCGGTGATTTCACCGAATCGCTCAAACAACAAAGCAGTCAACTGGGGCTTTCAGATGTAATTGAATTTCCTGGTTTTGTCTCGGTCAAAGAGAAGGTCAAGCGGCTTTGCCGTTCCCATGTTACGGTCTATCCCTCGCTGAAAGAAGGCTGGGGGCTCACCAATATCGAAGCTAACAGTTGTGGTACTGCTGTCGTGGCGGCCAATACGCCCGGCCTGCGCGATTCGGTAAAAGACAATCATAGCGGACTCCTTTATGAATATGGGAATATCGATCAGTTGGTGTCTAAATTGAAATTGCTTTTGACCGACGACAAAAAACGGCAGGAATTAGAAGAGGGGGGTATATCCTGGGCCGCCCAATTTAGCTGGGACCGAGCCGGCGAGCAGTTTGCCGAATATTGTGATGAAGTGGCGGGGGAAGTATGACATTAAAGGTTAAAAAACTGATTACCGTAATTATCGGTATTGCTATCTCGGTTGGTTTAATGACTTACTTGTATTATGGGATAGATTTTGGGGAGTTGGCGACAGCTTTGGCACAAGTCAACTACTGGCTTTTAATTCCCAACGTTATTCTGGTAATGGTTACGATGATCTTTCGTGCCTATCGCTGGCAGTATATGATTCTTCCGATCAAGAAAGTACCGTTTTCACGCCTTTTTTCGATTACGATGATTGGCTTTATGGCCAACAATGTATTACCCCTTCGGCTGGGGGAGCTTGTTCGGGCATATTCTCTTTCGGCTCGCGAGAAAGTAACCAAATCGGCATCCCTGGCGACGATCTTTGTCGAGCGGATGGTTTTTGACCTTCTGGCGCTGTTAATAATCTTTGCGGTGGTGCTGATTTATTCCCCGCTTGATTTGGATAAATTTTCCAACGTTGCCGAAAAAATCGGTATGACGCCGGATACCGCTCGATATCTATTGCTGGCAATTATTAGCGTTGGTCTGCTTGGGTTACTGCTCGCATTTTACCTGAGTCGCCGGAGTGGTCGGGATAGCAGGATCATGAAAATTATTCTATCAATTTTGCCGATATCGGTCCGGCCATCAGTAGAAGAAACGGTTGTCAAATTTTCTTCTGGTATGGAATTTATGCGTGATCGCAAGTGTGTCTCGTGGGTTATCTTTCATACTTTTATGATCTGGCTGGTTTTGGGGTTGTCCAATTACTTCATCCTGATAGCTTTTTTTGGTACCGCATTGCCTCTTACCGCATCATTTGTGATTCTGGTTATCGTTTCAATTCTGATTACGATTCCGTCGTCTCCGGGGTTTGTCGGAGTCTTTCATGCTGGAGCGATCATTGCCCTGGGGCTGTATCCGACAATAACGAGTGATGAAAATATGGTCAAGTCGTGTGCTTTGGTAATGCATGCGACACAGTATATCGTTATCACCGTCGTTGGTTTTTATTATATGCGCACAGAGCATCTCTCATTTAAGCAGATCGAATTGGATGCCGAACAGGTTGACTGATAGGTCACGTATCCTGTGCGTTCTTCCGGCTTACAACGAGGCGGGGAAGATCGGTCGGGTTGTGACAAAAATTATTGATGTCGGTTTGGTTGATAAAATAATTGTGGCTGATGATTGTTCAACCGATAAAACCAATCAGGAGGCGGTCGAGGCCGGGGCGGAGGTCATCAGGCATGAAACAAATCTGGGGGTTGGGGCCGGAATCAGATCTGGAATATATTACGCGCTTGAAAACTCTTATGATATTGTTGTTATAATGTCCGGCGACGATCAGCATGAGCCCAAAGAACTACCGGTCGTTTTGGCTCCTTTGCTTGAAAAAAAAGCTGACTTTGTTCAGGGTTCGCGTCGCATGAAAGGTGGGCGCACCGTAAATGGGCCGCTTTTCCGTGAGGTTACAACTCGATTGTTCTCTTTAGTTTTCACCCTTCTAACAACCAAACGGATCACCGACGGCACCAACGGGTTTCGTGCTTTTTACCTGTCGATTCTAAAAGATAAATATATCAATCTTAATCAAAGCTGGTTGAACACATATGAGTTGGAGCCATATTTGTTATACAAAGCGGTTGTCTCCCGTGATATAAAGGTTGTTGAGGTGCCGATTACGGTATATTATCATGGAGAGGTGATTGAGTATTCAAAAATGAAGCCGTTTCGTGACTGGTGGCGCTTGGTGCGACCTATGTTATTTTTACGATTTGGAATTCGGAGTTAGGTGATGAGTGAAATAAATCTTTCTGGGAAAAAAGTACTGATTACCGGCGGGGCAGGGTTTGTCGGATCGAATTTGACCGAACGGGCGGTTAAGTGTGGTGCCGAGGTGACCGTTTTAGACGATCTGTTTACCGGGACACTTGATAATATCACAAAAGGTATAAATTATAAATTTGTCGAAGGAACGGTAACCGACAATGACATAGTCGTCAAGTTGGTCAAAGAGGCCGATTACGTTGCTCATTTGGCGGCCCGGAATATTATTGTTTCCACCAAAAATCCACGCAATGATTTTGAAGTCAATATTGGTGGCACCTTGAATGTCTTACTAGCGGCACGCGATCATGGAATTGATGGAATGGTATATACCTCGTCTGCTTCGGTTTATGGTAACCCCCGGATTCTGCCGATAAGTGAGGACGAGAAACCACACACCTTCTCACCCTATTCAGTCTCCAAGCTGGCTGGTGAAAACTATTGCCATGCCTTTTTTGAAACTTATGGTGTGCCGGTAGCGATGGTGCGCTATTCAAATATCTATGGTCCGAAACAGAATCCGCAAAACCCGTACTGTGGCGTTATTTCAAAATTCATCGAAGCGATCGACCAGGGGGTTAGTCCACAGATTCACGGGGATGGCCGTCAGACACGAGACTATACCTATATTGATGATGCTGTTGATGCGACCTTGATGGCTATGATCTCCCCCCGGGCCGAAGGGGAAGTGTTCAACCTCGGAACCGGATCGGAAACTTCGGTTGTCGAATTAATTACGATCCTTTCAAAACTATTCGACAAAGAAATTATTCCGGAGCATATTGATCGTCGTGATATTGATAACATTCGCAGAAGAGTTTTGAATATTGAGAAAATTCGTACCCGCCTCCGGTGGCAACCACAGATTGGGTTGGATGTTGGGTTGAAAAGGACCGTTGCATGGTTCCTCAATCAAAAGGGTTAGATTGGGGCGAGCTTTTTTCCCGCAGTAATATCAGTCTGTATGCCATTATCTTTTTTTTGGCTCTACTCTCTCGCATACTGTTTTTATCAACCGCCCAACAAATCCCGGTTGTGTGGGATGCACGAATCTATGCCTCGGCTGGGATTGGCCTTCTGGCTTATGCGTCAAGTGACAATGCAGAACCGTTTGCTCGCGACTCTGATGATGGGGGAGAGGCGTTCAAGAAATGTTACCTGAACCATCTTGATGGTGAAGATATCGAGTGGCTTTACTACAAGCCACCGACGTTGGCTGAGTCACAGAAATATTTATTTTATTCGGGACCGCTATATCCGGCTATCATGGCGGCGATTTTCGCTTTGGAGTGGGACAACGATTTTCAAACAGTTCGTTATTTTAACGCCCTGATAGATTCATTGGCTGTTGCCATGATCTCAATGCTGGCATTTATTTTGTGGCGGAAAAGGTCGGCTGTGGTTGTAACGGCCCTTATTCAGCTATTCTACTGGCCCTTGGTTTTAACCTGCGGCCTTCTGACGCTTGAAACTATTACTTCATTTCTTATATCGCTATTGCTTCTGTTGTTGTCTCTATATTATTTCAAAAGAGGGCGGCTCTTGATATTTGCCGCCGGTCTGATTGCCGGTCTGTTGTTTCTGACAAAACCGATCGTCGCTTTACTCTCGGCCCCAGTAGGGTTGTTTTTACTCATCGCTTTCCGAGCCGATCGAAAACTTATTATCCATTCAATATTACTGTTTGCCGTTGGACTGGCGATCTTTGCCGTCCCCTGGACGGTTTTCACCTCCGATTATTACGACCGATTGGCAATACGTGATCCGGAATACGCCAGCGCAAATTTCCGCTCATCATCAGCGATTGAATATGAAGGGTACGATCTTGATTACACCGATTCTGACTTCTGGACATACCCGCTCTTTGATCGGATTACCGCCGACCCGATTGGTTACGGACAATTGCTCACTAAGAAATTGATACGACTGTGGTGGACACCACACGATGAGTTTTGGCAGGGCCCAAAGTGGATTGAAATTACTTTTCATCGATTGCTTATCCTGATTGGGCTATTTGGGATGATCGCGATTATTGCCCAAAAGAAGTGGCTGTTGCTCCTTTCTCTACTTATAGTTTTGTATTACACCGGTATCCATACTATTTTTCATTCGGTGCCTCGTTACAATTTTAATGCCTTGCCCGGTTTGTTTCTTTTGGCCACTAATGGCATTGTTTATGCTTCTATGCGCAGGCCTTCTTTCTCCAACGAGATGGTAAAGCTTTTCATACTTGGCGGATTGATCCTGTTCCTAACTTTTATCAACCTTTCAATAACAGAACAATGGTTGTTAAATCTTTTGCCGGCCACAATCTGGATGGCGGTAACAATCGGGTTGTTGGTTCTAAGTGGATGTGTCTTTACTAAGTTTATTTTCAAGCCAGATTCACTAGGTGGTTCCGGGCGAATGGTCAGGATATTATTCTGGATACCGATTGTCATCTTAATTCTAACCTCAATGGTTGGCTGGAGCCGAGACTCTTTGAGTGAGTGGTCGATTTCAATTGATCGGCCTGAAACTGTTTTGGTAACCGAAGTAAAACTGCCTGAAGATTTTGCTTTGGCCGAAGATGATCGCGTTCGTCTGGCTATCGATATGACCTCCGTGGTGGGACGCACAACGCTTGTCAATGTGGACATAAGCGGGCTTTTATTTAGCTTTGAAGATGCCACTGCGCCAATTGATCAGAGTTTCTATTTTAAGGCAAGTTATGGTGCAATGGAGCGAATTATGAATCTTGACAAAGCATCGCTTCGGTGGTACCGAATTTTCGATCTTGATCCGAATGTACTTGCCGAAGTTCTAAAGAATCAATCGACTCTGAAAATATCAATTGCCAACGGCGCAGAGATATCTCAATCCGGGATTTGTTTATATGGGGACACCCACACAGAGAACCGGGTTGAAGTCAGAGTACCAAGTTTTGAGCACAAATCTATCGAGCGGTTCAAGGAGTTTGGCGACCGGCGGGTGTATGAAACGTACCTCTTTAGTTCGGTCGGGTCACGCTCATACAAAATCGGGGTTGATGGCAAAGCGGTACCACTCCCAGGGCGATTACGGATATTCTTAATTGTTTACGGTTCCGATTTCAGTCGATCATATTATTGATTGTTGGAATCAGACCGCTTAATGCTGTAGCCAATGCTTGACATAATTACTCAATAGTTTTATTTTCCGCTCAGGTATAAATGAAAACCAAAGGTTACATATTTTCGATAATTATTCTGACGCTGTTACTGGTCGGGATCGCCTACGTCCGGGCCTTAAAATCCAATCAATCTGAAGTATCCACGCAAGTTCAGCATACTGAAAACGTAGGTGAGGTAGCTGAACAGCGAACTACCGATGATTACATAAAGCGTGATGAGCTTGGCGGGTTGATCGATTCGGTACGTTTGTACTATATCGATTCTCTCTATACCGCTTTGTCCAAATCCGATTCGAGTTCCGAATCATCATCAGGTGATATAAATACTGATTCAATCATTGCCGCCAACGGTGAACTAAGCGGCTTGATAGCTGAACTGCGGCGAGAAGTCGCTCAGGTAAAGAGCAATAATGGAGATGAGTTTAAAAAGCTCGTTTATCGTTTCTATGCCGGAGAGATTTCCGATCTCCCGGCCGATTTTACCAAGTATGAGAAAAAGGTCTCAGTTAGCGAGATTAAGGCTAAGACCAATAAGTATTTTAATCTCAAGGCCGGGGCACTTGACCGGATAATAAAAAGTTATAAATAGTTTCAGGTTGGAATATCCAACCAGAATTTATATACAACATAGTATTCTTTTTTTCCCTTTTTCTTTTGTTTCTCTTTTGCTATCTGTTGTTCTTTTGGGTCATCTCTTTTTTACTATTTAATAGGTCAATAAATGTCAAAACGTGACGAATCATTCTTTGCCGAAGTTGCCGTCGATCAGCTTGTGCTTGATGCGTTCGGATCGGAAACATCGGCATATTATAAGAATGCTTCCGATATTGACCGGGATGAACTGTTCGACAAATTTCAATCACGATTGCGATGGCATCTGGCCCGATCCCTTTCACCCCGGCAAAAAGAGGTCATGCGACTGTATCTCATGGGAAAGAAGCAGAGGGAAATCGGCGCTCTTTTGGGAATCAAGCAACAGGTTGTTAGTATTTATAAAACACGTGCTATCAAAAGGTTGCGAGAACTTTTATTGAAGTAGGTGTATGTAAAATAACTATAGTGCGAAAGATAGACGTTTTATTACAAAGAATTATTACTTTTTCACCGTAGTACTTGCAGAGTACCCCTCACGCGTTAGAAAACATTATAATGCGTTTCCAAAGGAGGTGATACCCCTCGAAATAGCTCCCCACATTAAAAATCCGCCGTCAATTGAAAATTACATTCGGTAGGGGAGGCATTATGCCCAAGAGAAAAGAGGCTATTGTGTATGCTCAGGTCGGTGAAAAAGATCTATGGCATCCGTACGGTCTGCAATGTCTATCGGCTGACCGGTTTACCAAAGTTGTAAACCGAATCCTTAATGGTCGTTTTGATATGCTGGACCTACGCAATATCCATCCTATGGAAGGTTAGCCATGCGGTCAGGAGCTAAGACAACTACCGCATTTGGAGAACCATCTGAGGGGGAAAAGATTTGGCCGACTCTCGGCTTGAGGGTCGGCCAATTTGAATACTGTTAGAAAGTGGCGTTATTAGGTTAATCATTCAACCAATGGTTTAATCGTTACGTTGCCAAATCGAGCAACCTGATCCTTTATGTCGTCCGCCTTTCCGACAAGAATAATTGCATAATCAGATTTTGGAAAATATTGGCTGGAAACATTGGAAACGTTTTCCGTTGTAACGTTCCTGATATTTTCCTGATAATCCTCATATCTGGAATTGTCTAATTTGTAAAACCAGATATTGGAAAAAACGTTTGCCAATGCGTCATTGGTTTCAAACTGGAGTGGGTATAGTCCGCTACGATATTTTGCCGACCCGGTTAATTCCGAATCAGGGACCGGTTCCGTTTGCATCCGTTTTGATTCTTTCAGGATA
>JAUUYJ010000215.1 GCA_030588275.1 Candidatus Zixiibacteriota bacterium
ACCAGTACCCATCCGACCACCGCCTCGTATAAGGGTTATTTTCCCGGAACTTTCGGCAATCATCCCTCCACGGCTGAAACCGATGCACCGCACGACCATCAACATAAATCACATTATCCTTCGGGACGAACTCATCGGCACCATTCCCATCGGTGCAATGGCCAGAAACAAAATAATTCAACACAACCCGCTTTATCCCGTCCGGGATCAATAGTTCCTGTTCGATACCATCAGTGCCATGATCGGCATTGTTGAAACTCGGTTGATACATAACACCGGAAACCCAGTCCGGGTTTTCGATATAATCGACATAAACAGAATCTTGAGCCGAATCCGGTATCTCCTCAAATTGCAATTTCAGATCAATCGTCCAGGCCGGATCGACCCAGGTATCGATAAAGGCATAGAAACGACATTCCCCCTCAAGCAGATAAGCGAGATGCGAAAGATCAACCGTATGCCTGTCCGTTCCCCCGTACGATGTGATAAATTTGACAACCTCGATATCCGCCATGCCATCTTTTGCAAGTCTTATATTTCCGGCTCTATCCCACTTGTCATGAACAATATTGGCATCTTTCGGGATCGGATGAATCGTCAGTTGGGCGGTGATCTGCACCGGATGAGAGAATTGGGGAATGGTCACAACCCGCTCAACCTCTCGGCCATTGTCATGTCGGATGAGGCCATCGTTTATTGGTTTCAGACTATCATTTGGAGCAAACGATATGCTGTCAGATAAAAAGATATCAATTGAGGTCGCATTATTTTCTCCGGAAGAGACAGTTTGATATGTCACCAAAAGAATTACAATCAATCCCAGTTTCAGAAAGACAGCTGTGTTGAATTTTGACTCATTCATATTTCCTCAATCGCAAGGTAATTTGTTTCTTATCTGAGAAGCTAATTGATGAAAATTGATATGACAAGATGCGAAATTTAATAAAAGGCAGATTGTGAGAAGATAAAAACGATTGTCAGGCAAGGGTTGAGACGGGTGAACGATCCAGCTCTTCCCGGATTGCCTTGCCGATGATTTGACGCGAATACGGCTTTCTAATGAGAGCTCCGGCACCCAATTCGAGCATCTTCTCAACCCGATCTGTGGCAGAGTAGCCGGTGATAACTAATGTCTTTTGGTTCTTATTTGTCTTTAAAATTTCGCGGTAAGTATCAAGCCCATCAAATTCGTTTTCCATTATCATATCGAGGAGGATAATATCATAACTTTCAGTTTTCAGTTTATCCAAAGCATCATGTCCGTGAATCGCCGTCTGTACTTTATAGCCAAGACTGGTCACCAAATCACTGGCCATTTCTCGTTGCCCCTCAGCATCATCGACGATGAGCACTTTTTCGTGCCCCTTGCAAATTTCCTCGACCTTTACTCTTCGGCTTTCCTCAGCCTCTTCCAAAGCCGGGAAGAAAACGATAAATTCGGTTCCACTATCAACGGCTGAATTGATATCATAGTAGGCATCATGATCCTTAACCACACCATAAACAATTGCCAAACCCAACCCGGTGCCACTTGCTCCCATCTGTTTTTTTGAAAAATATGGCTCAAATATTTTATCAATATTCTCGCCATTTATACCAACACCGGTATCCTTAACGCTCAATGCAACATATTGCCGATGTTCAATGGCGCTGAATCCATTCGGTAGCTTTTCCAGATAGGTTTGATACGTTTTAATCGTGAGTTCACCACCACCCGGCATGGCATCAAAGGCATTGACAACAAAATTCATAATGACCTTGCCCAAATGGGGAGCCGAGCCCTGGATATTGAAAATCGATTCATCCAGATCAAGACTAAATTTTACCCCAGGATGAATTTGTATGAGCCGGGAAAAACCGGGGGAATCAAGATACGATTCAATCACCCCGTTGATACTTGTCGGAGACATCTCGTATCGTCCGCGACGTGCTAGTGTCAGCAAATCCTGGATGATATCAGCCGCGTTTTGGGCCGATGACCCAATTTTTTGAATCTGTCTTCCAATTTTGCTATCCGGCCCTACCTCTTCGAGAATCAGATCGGAGTATCCAACAACCGGGCCAAGCATATTATTCAGATCATGGGCGACCCCACCGGCCAGCATCCCCAATGATTCCATTTTCTCGGCCCTTTTGAGCTTATCCTGTAAATCCTTTTCCTGTTTCTCCGACTCAATCCGAGCGGTGATATCGCGGAAACTCCAGACCCGGCCCATTATCTGATCATCAACAACCAAAGGACAGGAAAACCGCTCAAAAACGCGATGGTCTTTGAAGTATAATAAATCAAGGTCTTCCTTGTCGGTTTGGTACAGTTCTTTGACTTTAGATAAAAACGCATCAGGATTGGTCAATTGCTCCAGAACATGACCGATAAGTTTTTCGTCGTCATTGGAAGCCATTAATTCCTGGGGAATGCGCCACATCTCGGCAAAGTGCTGGTTGGCATTTATTACTTTTCCAGAATCGTTGACCACCAGAATTCCATCGGCGGTTGATTCCAGAGTTGCTCGCAACTGCTCACCAGCCTCCTTCTGCGATTTTACCGCTTTTTTTCGCTCCGTTAACTCACGACTCAGATCGGCGGTTCTTTCGGCCACCTTGTATTCCAACTTATCTCTAACCGCTTTGATTTCGCCAAAGGCCGACTTTAGCTCTGACTGCATATGATTGAATAGATTCCCCAGCACGGTGAATTCTTTTTCCAGAATCGACTCGTCAATCGGTGTATCAAGGTCACCCTGCCTAATCCTTTTAGCCGCTTCTTCAAAAGTTTTAATCGGCCTTACCGCCAAGCGCACGATAAACAGAGCAAAGAGAGAAGCCACAGCCAGAATGACAAGCGCTCCGACTATGATGAAAGAGATATTTTCCCGGATCGATGCCACCATAGCATCCTGACTAACAACCAGCCACATACATCCGACAATCTCATCTTTGAAAAAAACCGGGTGCTCCAGAATGCAATATCCTTCTTCATGCGACAATTCTAACTCGCCAACCTGTCCGCACATTTCCAAATAATTAGCAAACAGCCCGCCTGTTACTTGCGAGTAAATTATCTTTCCTTCGGTATCATAAATCCTCAAGCCGATCAGATCCGTATCGGTAAAGACTGACTGCGCAATATCATTAACATAGGACGTATCATTGGTTTCAATGGCTTGGCCAATATTTTTTGATAAAATGGCCGCCGTGTTAACTGCTTTTTGATCCAGACTGTGATGCAACAAAGCTTCCATTTTATAATAATTCATCAACGACATCATAACAATTGAAGCTGTTACAACAACCAGTAGAAGCATTAAGATTCGGGCTTTTAGAATTAATCTTGGCATAGCATCTATATTCTTTGCAATTCCAACCTATTTTCAGCAATCAACAACAGGCCAAAAATCATTTGATCCTTCAGTCCCAATGAATGCAAAATTAGTATCCCACCAGATAAACTTCGTAATTGCTTATTATTGATTAAGTTATCGGTCGAAAGCCGACTTTCTTAACGGCGCTTTGCTGGTTGCCATATTTAATTGTATGAATTGATTTAATATATTGCAGATTTGACAGATATTTGTAATCTGGTAATCCCAAAAAAACTCCCAACCGACCATAACGCCCTACGATACTGTCAGTTATGTCACGGGAAAGCAAATTTAATGTTTAGGCCGATTGGTTGATCGGACCGCCTGAACGGTCCGATCACAGAATTTTAGTAGCTATTTGGCCCCTTTTGAGGCGGAGCACCCATCCATCGATTTACAGCCACCGCACCAACCCTTTTGCTTTCCACCAACCTCAAACGTTTCTACATCCAACAGATTGGCATTGGCAAAATAGACTCCCTGAACCTTCACCTCAGCATTATGGTACTTTTTGCCAGCCATCAGATCGGCCGAGTACTGATTTTCCAAAAAGTTTACATATTTCCCTTCGGCGGTTTTGAGAGCATGCTTATGACCAAAGGTACTGCAGGCGGCTCGCGCCCCATCGTCGGATTTCAGAGAACAACCAAGACAGACGAGCGTCCCTTCAAATTCGGCCTGCTTTCCTGATGAAGTTTTATCACCAGCGGTAACCGGGATAACGCTAAATAGAAATACGAGAACGATCAATAGCGCAGTTTTCTTGTACATTTTTCCTCCTGGAGTTAGGTGAGCTATAATGGACTATACTTGTCTCGTATAACTGTTTTTGGAGTCCTCATGTTCCCGCAATCTGTCTCAGACAACAAATAGCCGGGGGATTTTGATTGATAATTGGGAATTTATCCGTTACAATTATCCTCAAAATATGAGTCGTAAAAGGAGCTGTTGAATGAAAGACCCACGCAACGATAAACTGGCCGCATTACTTGTCGATTATTCCTGTAAAGTCAAAAAAGGTGACCTGGTATATATCGCCACCAAAGGTATCCCCTCGCTTGAACTGACCAAAGCGATCATTCGCAAAGTGACCACCGTTGGTGGTGTGCCGTATTGGTACTACAACGACGAATCGATCTTTCGCCAATTCATAATGACCTGCACCGCCGACCAGCTGAAAAAATTTGCCTCTTTCCATCTTTCGATGGCCAAAAAAACCGATTGCTTCATCAGTATTGCCGGAACGCACAACCCGTTTGACTTAGCCGATATCACACCGGAGAAAATGGGTCTGTTGAGAAAACTGTATTCGACACCGGTCTTTTCCAATCAGATCATCAAAAAATCCCGCTGGGTTGCGATGCGCTTCCCGAATGATG
>JAUUYJ010000267.1 GCA_030588275.1 Candidatus Zixiibacteriota bacterium
CGTGACTTGCTGGAAAATGAGCTGTTTGGTTCGGAGCGAGGTGCCTTTACCGGGTCGGTTGCACGCAAAATTGGTAAATTTGAAATCGCCGATCAGGGGACGATATTCCTCGATGAAATCGGTGATATGGATATTGGTTTGCAGGCTAAACTGCTCCGGGTCTTGCAGGAAAAAACGGTTGAACGGTTGGGCGGAACTCGTTCCACCAAAGTCGATACACGAGTTATCGCCGCTTCCAACGCCGATCTGAAAGAGTTGATTAGCCATAAGAAATTCCGCGAAGATCTGTTCTACCGTCTGTCGGTTTTTCCGATTGTCGTGCCGACATTGAGAGATCGTATTGATGATATTGCCGAGTTGTCGGAGCATTTCATTAAACGGTACACCAAAGAGATGAACAAAAAATCGTTATCACTCTCAAAAGATGCGTTAGCCTTGATGGAAAAATATCATTGGCCGGGCAACGTTCGGGAGCTTGAAAACAGTATCGAGCGGGCGATTATTCTGTGCGAAGGAAAGAAGATCAAGCCGGAACATATGGCGATTCGTTTGCGGAGTAACAACGATATTCGATTACGGGAAGGGGCCGGCCTCAAGGAGATCGGTTCACATGCGCAGGCTCAGGCGGAACGAGCCGCTATCTTGCGAGTTTTGGAACAGGTTCGCGGGAATAAACGGCGTTGCTCGCAGGTTTTGAAAATTGATTACACAACATTGTTTGATAAGATCAAAAAGTATAAGATCGACGCCAAGCGTTGATTTTATTTTGAGGATAGATAGGAATGCGAAGCACCTGGTAAAAAGCCCGCCAAAAGCGGGCTTTTTACGTTAGGTCAATTTTCTACAACCTGGCACTCAGTCGAAATGGCACAGCGTGCCCTATTTACATTCTGAGCATGGTGCCAATCCGTCTTTAAAGACATAGTTGATCAGATAGACCGCGTCGCCGATGTTGGTGTCTTCGTCGCAGTTAACGTTGCCCGATTCGATCGGGTCGGGGGCGTCTCCACCTTTAAAGACAAAGTTGATTATATAAACGGCATCCGCAACGTTGGCTAATTCATCCGCATTGGCATCACCGCAAACATAACTGACCGCCTCAATGACCGTTATCTGAGTCAGTAGGAGGGTCGGGCTGGCGCCTGGGGTAGCGTCATTGTTAGTGATGACAATGTCAGAGCTGTAGGCACCCGGAGCAAGATCACCGGCAAGGAATTTACATTCTATCGTGTCGGCTGTGCCGGCCAAAACCGAGCCAGATGTTTGGGAAAGCGTCAGCCAGGGGTAAGGCATAAAGAACTGGATGGCCAAAGCATCATGTAAATATGATGTCAGGTAGGCTACTTCCAGTCCGTCGGTGCCGTCTGAGTTCTCGATCCCAACGGCACAATTAAGGACATCGAACCCAGGATCGATAGTTTGGTATTGGTAAGTTATTATTCCTTCCGAGTCGATAATCACCTCGGCGTTGACGATATCCCCTGTCTGAGCGGCATATTCCGGGTATGAGACAAATTGAATAATCAGCTGAGTGCCATCGGTCTCATAATAAACGGCGCCGTTGGTGTTACTGCTGTTGGTGATATCGAGATCGTCCCACAGCCAGGCCAGAATATTGTCCGGCGTTCCAACGGTTGGCAGAGGAGTTTTTTGACGGGCCTTCATGTTGGCCGAATCAAAACCTATGATACCATTTGAACCGACATAAAATTCGGTGTAGTTGTTACCATAGAACGGGAATGAGAATCCGATCGGGAAAGGACCGACATAGTTGTCGTCATCAATTCCGGCAGTAATGTCTATTCCGCTGCCGCTGATGTCGGTCCAATTATATGTTGGTCCGCCCACTTCGTCGGAATCAAGCCAGAAATATCCAAAGCCGTCCGGTCCGCCGCCATTTTTGGTGACCGGGTAACCGGTCAGGAGGTTATCAGAATCTTTTGCCTCATCAAGATTATAGAAATCGGCTGCATAGTTCCGGTGCGGAGGTTCAACTTCATTCTGTTCGTACAGGTCCCAGAAAACGGAGGCCGATTTGAGATTGGGGACTACGGCAATGTCATAATCAAGTATGCCGGTCCCGATATTTTCGATAATCAGGTCAGCCGTTGCCGAGTCAAATTGGGGGACGGTCTCATCAAGAAAGGTCGGATTGACACTTAAGATCGGGCTGTAATCGACATAGAAACCAAAGATATCGGTTGTGTCAACGTTGGCTTGGTCGTCGGCTCCGCTTAAGAAATAGTTGATCGTCGTACCGCCTGATTGGGCCGGGATATAACCGGTATAAATATCGGTGGCAGTATTGGTCAGAACCTGTTCGACATACGCGGCACCAACATTATAATGAAGTTTCAATTGACCTGGGACCAGATTTCCAATCGAGGTAATGTTGGCGACGACGTCGTAGCTGTTAACGGTGTCGCGCGTATCGGTAAGGGGTGTGTGTGAAATCTGAACACCGGCAAACGGATCATATCCGTCGAGGGTTGTGACTCCGGTGTTATCCGGGTCGAGCCAATCTTTCAAACGACTGGATGATGATCCACCACCGTTCCAGGACATGGCAACCTTGCCATACCAATCGGCAGTAATCGAAGTGCAGGAGGCGTAACCTCCATGAAGTTGTCCGGTGATGCGGTGATTCTGGTCAAACAGAGGTGACCCGGATGATCCTCCTTCGGTTGTTCCATCTTCCCAGTTGCCGACGCGCCAATGAGTCGTTCCAGAGGTAGCCAGGTAGTTGGCCGAGGAGGAAGGGTTGTCATCAAAAGAAATCTTTTTAATATCGCCGGATGGGTGGTGGATACCGATTGAGTTCGTCGAAGCGGCATCAACGTTTGACCAGCCGTTATAATAAATGTTGTATGAGTCGGGGATCGTTTCCTGAACCTCTAAAAGCCCAAAATCGGAGGTGGAGTAGCTGGCTCGTTTGGTCGTTCCCTGAACCGTCATATAGGTTGGTCCATTGACGTTGGTACATCCGGGAGACTGATAGTTGAACATAAGAATCCAGGTTGATTCGGAACCGAGGCAATGATTGGCAGTCAGGAAGTACTGTGTTCCATCTTCCCGTACATTATTAATCATCGACCCTGAACACCATCGTGAATTGTTTGACAAAAGAACCATCGCGACACCCCGGGTTTCATTCTGCCAGGGATCACCTTCGGGACAGTTGACGTTGTTATTGCACGACCCGGATGAGCCATATCCATCACTCTCTTTGGTGCCGCCATAGTTAAATATATCGCGGTAGGCATGGATGATGGTTGAGATTGAAATTCGTCCCTGACCAGCAACTGCGGCCGGTTCATAATACTCAACAATGGTGACGTCCCCTTTGACCGGTTGGGTCGAAAATTTGCCATGATCTTTATTATTCTCAGCCGTGAAAGCACCGATGATCATATCGGCCGCTTCATTATAAAGATGCAGGGTGGCACCTTCCGGCAGGTAATATTCATTGTAGATTAGATTGATCGAAAAGGCGCCCGGAGCTGAAATTCTCAGCCTCCAGAGAGTACCGCCATCCGGGAGCATTTCCCAGCTACCGGAATTGTCGAGGTTGTAATCGACTTCAAAAGGGTATCCGAACCGAAACGGGATATCTCCTGCCTCGGCGTCCAGAGCATCTTCGGCTAAAAGTTGTTCGACATTAAGCAGGTCGGTAGAAACGGAGTTGATCGAAGATTTTAGGGCGGCACTTAGGGATGTTTGTAACGATTTGGGTGTGCCACCCTTACTGATTTGCCCAACCGCCGGAATGGTAGTCAGAAGTAAAATCA
>JAUUYJ010000347.1 GCA_030588275.1 Candidatus Zixiibacteriota bacterium
GTCGTCAAAATCGGCTAATTTTTCCAACAATAAAGAATGGAGTTCCTGCGCCTGCGGCAGAAGTGCTTCTGGAATTTCGGTGATTACGCGCTCCAGCCCATCGTAGGAGACCGCTTTCATCTCTACCAGATCAATGATTCCCTCAAAATTTTCTTCTGACCCGACCGGCATTTGGAAAGCAACGGCGTTGGCTCCCAACATTTCATTCATGTCGTTAATAGTGCCTAAAAAATCGGCTCCGGCCCGATCCATCTTATTGATAAAGGCGATACGGGGTACTTTGTAGCGGTCAGCCTGATGCCAAACCGTTTCGCTTTGCGGTTCGACACCGCCAACGGCGCAAAAGACCATGACAATCCCATCAAGGACACGAAGCGATCGCTCTACCTCCAGAGTGAAATCGATATGCCCCGGAGTGTCGATAATATTCACCTGATGGTCACGCCATTCGGTCGAAATGGCGGCAGAGGAGATGGTAATTCCCCGCTCCTGTTCCTGCTTCATGAAATCCATGACAGCCTGACCATCATGAACCTCTCCGATTTTATGGGTCATCCCTGTAAAGAACAGGATCCGTTCGGTTGTCGTCGTCTTGCCGGCATCAATATGCGCCACAATTCCGATATTCCGCAGTTTCTTAATCTTGGCTTGCTCCACTTTGTCAACTCCGCTTAATACTGTTTTCAGTTCTACAAATAGATATGGAAATGATCCATATCCCACGCCTTATTCAGGTTCAAGTCGATCCGGTTTTGAACGGTTTTACTTGTTTCTGACCTGCCCCATACCCCATATATTAATCGGTATATAAGAGAGGATAGATAACCCTTGAAATCCAGACAACGAATAAACACAATTAAGGTTCCAGAGCAAGACGTTTTTTTCATATTTATGAAAATTCCCTTGATCCTTTGGCGGAAAACGGTATACTTCCTGAAACGTGGGTCCATATGGGACTCATATGGCGATTATGACTACTGAATTAACAACCAGGGCTCAAAGCGAGCCGTTTACCCTCTTTCGATCCAATCTATCTAATGACTGACTCGACCGTTTCTGCCCAACCGATATGTGTCCATTGCGGAGATCGTTGCGCCAAAGATTCGATTGCCTCCGAGGCAGGTCAGTTCTGTTGTCGAGGTTGCAAGACCGTTTATGATCTGATCCATTCTCACAACCTGGAGAGCTACTACGAGATAGAATCGCGACCGGGGCAAAAAGTCAGCAGTAGCCGACCGGACGACCGCTTTGGCTGGCTCGACGAAGAGGAATTAATAGAGCCGTTGATTCGCTTTAAAGATCGTGATAACTCTCATATTTCACTGGCCATCCCTCAGATTCATTGCCATTCCTGTATCTGGTTATTGGAAAATCTGTATAAATTTAATCGAGCCATAACATCCTCCAGAGTCGATTTTTCGCGTCGAATTGTCTCGATTGAATTTCAACATCACCTGCTCTCCCTCAGACAGTTGGTCGAACTACTCAGTTCTCTGGGGTATGAGCCGGAGATCAGGGGTGGAGCAAACCGACCGGAGATCAAGGATCGTTCATTGCGAACGCTGGTGGCCCGTCTGGCGGTAGCCGGATTCTGTTTTGGAAACGTAATGCTTCTCAGCTTTCCGGAGTATCTCGGAATTGATATGGCCAACGATGAACTGTATGCCCGTCTGTTTGGCTACATTGGTCTGTTTCTGACGACGCTGGTTTATTTTTTCTGCGCCGGTGAATTCTTTAAAAAAGCGCTTGACGGCCTGAAGCTGAAGCAGATTAATATGGACCTCCCGGTTTCGTTGGGGATAAATGTACTTTTTTTCAGATCAATTTATGATGTTGTCATTCTCTCCCGCGCCGGATATGCCGATTCTTTGTGCGCCCTCGTTTTTCTGCTCTTGATTGGCCGCTGGTATCAGAAAAAAAGCTTTCAGTCATTATCGTTTGATCGCGATTACCGATCCTATCTGCCTTTAGCGGTTATCCGACAGACCGAATCCGGCCTGAAACCGGTCTCAATAGATAAGCTTAGTGAGCATGATGTAATAGTTATTCGGAACCAGGAGCTGATTCCGACCGATTCGATTTTGATTAATGGTAAGGCTAATATCGATTACAGCTTTGTTTCTGGTGAAGCGGCCCCGGTCCGAATCAAACCGGGAGAAAAAATTTACGCCGGCGGGCGACAGATCGGGGCAAAGTTACTACTGGAAGTTGTCCGAAAATCTTCCGCCAGCTATCTTTTACAACTGTGGGAAAAGGCGTCTGACTTTGAACAGAAGACCGGCCTGAAGCCGGTTTCTGATCGGGTTAGCCTTTATTTCACACCTATA
>JAUUYJ010000349.1 GCA_030588275.1 Candidatus Zixiibacteriota bacterium
AGGGGAAGCAGAACGGACTGTCTTCAAGCGGGAAATCACCCATCAGATGCAAACCGTTGTCGGTGGAGGAAGCATACTCAATACCGGACAACCCAAGTCGATCCGGCATGAACAAAAACTTAACGGTCCTGCTTTGCTCAGATCGAATATATGGATAGATATCGGCGAATGGAGGGATCGTTTCGCCAACGATGTCATAAACAATAATCTGGTCCTCATGCCGCCTGAAAAGTATCAGCAGATCCAGATCGGGAACCTGAAAAACATGATCACAAAGATTAAAAATCCAGAACATAAACAGTCTTGGGTTTAGAATACCCAATTTACTCGACACCGGTTGGCGAGATGATGCAAGCTCATATATTTTTTTGAGATGTTCGGAGCTATCAATATCAAGTTTTACTATCCCCTGCTTTGCCTCACCGGGTAGGACTTTAATCATTGGATAAGATTCAGAGACCGAACGGAAGCCGCATTTTTTATAGAACCCAAAAGCATCTTCGTCGGCAAACAGATAAAAGAAATCGTGATCTGGCTTAGCCCACTCTACCGCGAAATCGTTGAGCTTACGACTCAACCCCTGCCGGCGATAATCTGGATGCGTCCCAACCGCAGATATTTGAGCTACCTTGCACCGAGTGCCATCGACGACCATATCCATCGAATAGAGGCATAGGTTGGAAACAAGTCGGTCGCCATCGAAAAAAGAAAACGTACGATACAAGTTATCCCAGAACCCGAGCTCGTTCCAGAGGGAGAGATCGAGGTTATGAATATCGACAACAAACCGTATAAACTCTTTCTTGAGCCTATCGTCATCCCAGTAATTTTCACGAAAGGTGTATTGCATTATGAATCACACATATGATTGTAGGGGCCGGGTCCTCTCCGGCCCAAAGCTACTGACTGCGAACTCAATCTCTCGTACACACCCCTTAATCCCCCCTAAAGGGGACTAGGCCCTCTCAAGAGGGGAACAGACCACAGCATGTATTGGAAACTATATTATGCCTTAACAATCGAGCGATAACGGTTGCGGCGGTTTTCAAACATCCGGTCACCCAGCTCTTTTTTGCGCCAATCCTGATATTCCGAGAAGTTCCCTTCAAACCAGCGGACCTTCCCCTCCCCTTCAAAAACCAAAAGGTTGGTGCAGACCCGATCCAGGAAAAAGCGATCATGGCTGATAACCATAACCGACCCGGAAAATTCTAAAATCGCTTCTTCCAGCATCCGCAGAGTGTTGACATCAAGGTCGTTGGTCGGTTCGTCAAGGAGCAAAAGGTTGCCACCGATTTTGAGCACTTTGGCCAACAGGCATCTGTTTCTTTCGCCGCCGGAAAGTTCGTTCGCCTTTTTTTGCTGTGACGATCCTTTGAAACCAAATTGCGCCAGATATTTTCGGATCGGAATTTTGCGCATCCCAATCGTCACTTCATCCAACCCTTCGCCAACTTCCTCAATCAGGCTGGTGTCGGAATCAAGCCCGGCCCGTTCCTGATCGACGACTGCTGAAACGACCGATGAACCGATGACAACCTTCCCTTCGTTCGGGGTCAGATTTTTTTCGATCAGGTTGAACACGGTCGTCTTGCCGGTTCCGTTGGGACCCAAAAGTCCGACGACACCGGAGCGAGGAACCATAAATGATAATTTTTCAAACAGGTTTCGTTCGTCAAAGCCGGTCGTGACGTCGTGAAACTCGACCACCTGCGTGCCTAATTCCGGTCCGGGAGCGATCTGGATAACCGACCGGTCCCCTTTGTCGGCGGCGGTTTCACGCGCTACCAACTGCTCGTATTCTCTAATGCGAGAGCGGGCCATCTCGTGGCGATCTCCCTGACTCATCCGAATCCAGGAAAGTTCTCGATCCAACATTTTGGCGCGAGGGCTGTCTTTCTTTTCGGAGGCGGCCAATTTTTCAAGCTTCTGTTCCAACCATGTGGAGTAGTTTCCTTCCCACGGAATACCGCGGCCACCCTCAAGCTCCAAAATCCATTTGGTGATGTTGTCGAGAAAATAACGGTCATGCGTCACGACGATAACGGTGCCGGGATACTCAGACAGTTGCGTTTCCAGCCAGCTAACCGTTTCGGCATCAAGATGGTTAGTCGGTTCGTCCAAGAGAAGAAGATCTGGTTGCTCCAACAAAATCTTGCATAATGCGACACGCCTTTTTTCACCACCGGAGAGAGTTCCGACGATGCGGTCATCATCCGGTAAGCACAAAGCATCGGCGGCCATCTGGATCTGTTGATCAAGGTTCCAGGCATCGATGGAATCAATTTTATCCTGAAGCAC
>JAUUYJ010000028.1 GCA_030588275.1 Candidatus Zixiibacteriota bacterium
ATCAGGGATGGCTGTTTATTCAGGCTGGCTGGGATGAAAATGCGACCGATGTTGATGACGATTCTGACAATCCGATCCCCGACGAATTTGATTTGAGCCAAAATTATCCGAACCCGTTCAATTCGGGAACGATTATTAGGTTTACAATACCGCAGTCTGCGCAAACGAAGCTAACAATATACAACTTACTGGGCGAGATTGTGGCAATAATACTGGATCAATCTCTTCAGGTTGGTGAGCATCAAGTTAAATGGAATGGCAAAGATTCAAATGGCCAGCCGACACCGACGGGGATATATTTTTACCGCATTACCTCCGACAACTATTCCGAAACAAAACAGATGATTTTGCTGAAATAGACTGCCGAACGTTTCCCCCAGCAAGCTGGGGGCCACCCAGCCCGGTTTGAAACCGGATGGATTTCGGCGGCTAATCCAGCCAGGTCATAAACGCTTTGTGCATAATATCTGATTTGTAATTATCAAACAGTGTCCCGGAATGGATTTCCGTCCCGGCAGAAACCGGTGGGAGGATCAACCAATCCCCACCCATTTCGTAAAGTTCATTGATATACTCATTATCAGGTCGGTCGTCCGAACCGGTTGCGATAACCAGCAGGCGACCCTCTTTTTTAACCAAACCAATTCCAAAACCATCGGAGATATCGGTCTCTTCTATCGACAAATCGTACCCGGAATCTTTTTTGATCCACCACCAGATCAGGCCAAACATAATATCGGGCGCCGACAATGAATCGTGGTCAACAATCTGCTCTTGCCAATCGCGGCCATCCAAAACCGGATTTTCGGCGATAATATAATCGACCCGGTTATCCTCTTCCCAAAACTGAATCGCCGCCGACGCACCATGCCCCTCACCCCAGATAAAAACGGGTGATATCAATTTCCCCTCAAGATAGAGCTGGGCCACAATCGACTCCAGATCGTTCGCCTCGTAATATCCACAGTACCGATATTTGCCGTCGGATCGCCCATAACCCCTTTGGTCATAAAGAACAACATTGAACCCGGAGGAAACCAACTCCTCCGCCTTGTCAATCTGCGAATCGGTATTTCCAAACAGGCCGTGGATTAAAATTACCGTTCCTGATATTTCACACTCATCCGCTTCACCCGGAATATACCAACCCCGAATAAAGAGGTCGTTGTCGGTTTCAATCGCCAGCGAATCCCCAACCAACCCAAACTCAGAAATATCGGTCGAAACCGGACTATCAGCCGGTCGTTCGACGATTTTTCCCGCCTGGTTTAGAGGATATATCCATAAAAAAGTTACCGCTAGCCCGGCCAGTATAATGGCGGATGTCGCCTTGATTGCTTCTTTTGTTTTTCTTGTCATAGTCTGAATAATAAGAGCTTAAACCCATTTCTCGCAACCAAAATCCATTTGGTTACCCAGAATCCATTGGGTACTCAAAATCCATTTGGTACTCAAAATCCATTTGGTACTCAAAATTGGCTAACCGATCCAATATCAGGAGGAGTTTTTGGAATTACTTGAGACTATTGGAATACTGGGCGACCGGTGGAATACTGGTTGCAATATTGAACGGCGTAATTTACCTTAAATATTATTGAACTCAATCAAGCGATCTTCCGATAAATAGAGTATGAAAAAACATATCTTGATTTTTGCGATTGTCGCCCTGGCGACTGGATTTGTCTCCTGTGATGGGGATTTGGTAAAGCCGACAACGGTTGATAGATCCCATACCCTTGAAGCTCTCTTGGTTCATGATATGGATAGCGGCTTATCCCATATCAACCTGACCCTCACGCGGGGTGGGACCGATCTGACAACCGCCATTGTCACCCTTGGCGGGTTGACCATTTCATCCGACTCGACCGACTATTTTCGCCAATTTACCACCGGTCAATTTCCGGCTGGCGCCAGCTACAGCCTTAGAGTAATCGACTCCACTATTATGGATACAACCCTGACGATAACTTTGCCAGGCAGTTTTAATATTGTTGACGCAGGATTCCGCAACTTTACCGGCTCTGCCGAAGCGGTCAGTTGGACCGGATCAACCGGAACCGACGGATATATAATAGCGACAACCACCCCGCCCGGAGCCTCTACGACAGATGGCTACGAGCTGTTTATTTCCGGGACGCTTGAAGGGACCATCCCTCCGGATGCGTTCAACTATCTGTCCAATCGGATCGAAGGCCTGCACACGATCTATCTTGCTTCATACAAGGGAACCCCGATGGACTCAGCCGATCTGCCGTTTGATATCCCGGCAACCGGTGGTCCGACCAACAACCTTGCCACAGAAAACCTGACCGGGCGAATTGGGGGGATGGTTATTGCCTTACCCGATTCTATCACCGTCCCAGCTTCATGACCGATCGGCCGGACAAAAGTAGCAGAAACCTGGAATTGCTCCGCCACCTCAACCGGCTGAGTACTGAAAAACAGAATCAAAACAGCAAAAATATCGACCGCCAAAACGCGGTCGATATCTGTACCATTATTAACTCCGAAGATAAAACGGTCGCGCTGGCGGTCGAAAAAGAGATCGCTGAGATTGCCCAATCTGCCGAATTGGTGGCCGAGACAATAAGAGCTGGGGGCCGCCTCTTTTATATCGGAGCTGGAACTTCCGGGCGACTGGGGGTTCTCGATGCGTCGGAATGCCCGCCCACCTTTGGGACCAATCCAAATCAGGTTATCGGTCTGATATCCGGTGGGTACGAAACGTTGGTCCGATCGGCTGAAGGGGTCGAAGACCGAGCAGGTGAGGCAGTTGTTGATCTAAAAAAGCATAACTTCAGTTCATCCGATATTTTGATCGGGCTGGCCGCATCCAATAAGACTCCTTACACGCTTGCCGGTATCAAGCATGCGATTGAGACTGGAGCCAAAACGGTAATGATCGTTTGTAATCGCGATGTCGAGCTTGGAGTCAGACCAAACATTCTAATTCAGCTTGATGTTGGACCGGAAGTCATTACCGGATCGACCCGGATGAAATCGGGAACGGCTCAGAAAATGACTTTGAATATGATCTCCTCGACCGCCATGATCCTTTTGGGGAAATGTTACGGTAACCTGATGGTTGACCTAGAGGCAACCTCCGACAAGCTGGCGGCCCGCTCCCGCAAGATTTTGATCGACCTGCTCGATCTTGATTATGATAATGCCGGTCAGCAGTTGGAAAAATCGGGCGGCTCAGTCAAGCTGGCGATTGTCATGAACCGACTGGGAGTTGACAGGGATGAAGCAGGAAAACGATTAAAAGAAGTCGACGGATTGTTGTGGAAAATTCTGGAGTCTGACACCGTCTAAAACAGCCTACTTTTTACTCCCGGAAACAACATCATAGCTCTCGTTTACCAGCGATAAGGCCAGATCGGCCGTCTGTTTGTCGGTTATTTTGATATTGATCCATCCGAACCGCCCCACATGACTGGCTATTGATATCGCCGGATGGTACAGGTAAGCATCGACGTTATCTCGTTTCGGTTTGAGAGTTATCGCCAACGGAGATCCGAGGGAGCAGATTGCAAAAACCTTTTTCTTATATTTAAAGACCGAACAGCCCCACTGAAAGACTTCATGAGCTTCTTCCTGTTTCACAGCCCAGTTTCGTATTCGTCTAAAGTATAAGGGCCGTCTGTCGCTATCTGTAATTTGCTTTCTTCCCATATCAATTTAAGATAGCCGGAAAAAGACCGGAAACAATCACAAATCTGGATTGACCGCCAAGCCGACCCTCGAAATGCAAAAATTGGTCCAAAAGGGGCCAATGGCCCCTTGAAAGGGACAACGTCCCCCCAGAAAGGGCCGATGGTCCTAATACCGCTTGCCCTTTTGCCGAAAACTATTATATTAATCGGCTGTTTAGGTAACTATTGCACGATTGACAAGAAGGTGTAAAATGAAAGCAAAGATTCACCCCAAGTATGCGGCGGCCCAAATTAGTTGTGTTTGCGGAAACAGCATTGAAACCCGCTCCACCAACCCCGGGGAAATTAAAGTAGAAATCTGTTCTGCCTGTCATCCGTTTTTTACTGGTAAGCAAAAATTGGTTGATACTGCCGGTCGCGTCGAACGCTTCCGCCGGAAATACAATCTGCCCCAGGAAAAATAGATCAGGAAGTAAGAAAGAGAAGTTAACTTTTTTATTCCAATAAGGCCAACACGGCTCGTATCATAACTGTGGGCCGGGGAAAATACCCCGACCCTTTTTTACAGTCGTAATAAAAAGCCTTACAGCAAGCGGGAGATATTTTTTATGTCGGATTTGGCGGTAGGTGGACAAGCGGTAATTGAAGGTGTCATGATGCGCTCCGATGATCGGATCGCCACAGCGGTTCGAATCCCTTCGGGCGAAATTAAGGTCAAAACCGATCACTTTTTCTCTATCACAAAAAAATATAAAGTTCTTGGTTTGCCAATTCTGCGTGGTGCCGTTTCCTTTATCGAAATGATGGTCATCGGTATCAAGGCTCTTAATTTCTCTGCCGATATCGCGGTCGGGGAAATTGAAAAAGAAGAGGCGGCTCAAAAAGGTGAAGTTTACGAAGAGAAGAAGAAAAAGACCAACAACTTAGTCTTGGCCGGAACCATCGTCTTTGCCCTTTCATTGGGGATAGGCATATTTTTCTTTCTACCTCTGGCGATCTCCTCCTTTCTCAAAGTAGAAAAAAACGCCCTGTTTTTTAACCTCATTGCCGGTATGATCCGTGTCACATTTTTTGTTCTGTACGTCTGGGGAATTTCCTTTTTGGGAGATTTCAAACGGGTCTTTGCTTATCATGGAGCAGAACACAAATCAATCTTTGCTTTTGAATCGGGTGCCCAGCTTACTCCTGAAGAGGTGACCCGCTATCCCCGTCGTCACCCCCGGTGTGGAACCAGCTTCATCTTCATCGTTGCCCTCTTTGCCATTTTGACCTACGCCATGTCCGACACCGTATTCGCCTTGATAACCGGCAACAACCCAGAACTGTTAACTCGCTTCGCCCTCCATTTTTCGCTGTTGCCTTTTGTTGCCGGAGTCTCTTATGAACTTTTGAAACTATCTGGCAAAACGCGCGAATCCAAAATCACCAAAATCCTGATTGCTCCCGGCTTATGGCTTCAGAACATCACCACCAAAGAACCGACCGCCGATCAGATTGAGGTCGCCATCGTTGCTTTGGAAACGGCCATGAATATGCAGGAATCAAACCTGACGGTTAAGCGCGTCCCGGTTTAGCTATTTTTTATTTCAATTCCATTCTCTCCATAAAACGTCAAAAATGGTTGCACAACCGGATTATATCAGATAATTTGATGCCGAGGATATATGCTTGAACTTTTGGAAAAAATAGATAAGCGGTACGATGTCGTTACCGCTGACTTGAGCCTGCCGGAAGTCTTAACCGACCAAAATCGGCTCCGGACTCTGTCCCGCGAACACCGCCGCCTGGAAGAAATCAGAAAACTGTCACACCGCTATCGTCAACTGTTGGCCGATAACGCCGAGGCCAAAGAAATTATCTCTGCCGGTGAGGACAGCGATCTGGTAGAGATGGCAAAGGCTGAGTTGGAAGAAAATGGCCCGGTTATCGAACAGTTGGAAAAAGATCTTCAGGTGATGCTACTCCCGCGCGATCCCCACGATGACAAAAATGTCGTAATGGAAATCCGTGCTGGGACCGGAGGAGATGAAGCGGCTCTGTTTGCCGCCGACCTCTACCGGATGTATAATAAATTTTCCGAAGATCAGGGTTGGAAAGTCGATCCGTTGTCGCTCAGCCCAACCGGCGTTGGAGGTTTCAAAGAGATTATCATTGGTATTTCCGGAGATGGTGCCTACTCCAAACTGAAATATGAATCGGGAGTTCATCGTGTCCAGCGGGTTCCGGCCACTGAAAGCTCCGGCCGGATTCATACTTCCGCCGCCTCGGTCGCAGTCTTGCCGGAAGCGGAAGAGGTCGATATCAAGATTGCCGACAACGAGTTGAAAATAGACGTCTTTCGTTCCTCTGGTCCCGGAGGTCAGTCTGTCAACACGACCGATTCCGCTGTTAGAATCACGCACCTCCCGACCGGGATTATCGCTACTTGTCAGGATGAAAAATCACAGCACAAAAACAGAGCCAAAGCGCTCAAAGTTTTGCGGACCCGACTTCTGGACAAAGCGATGTCGGAACAGCATGACAAAATCGCCGCCGAGCGCAAGTCGATGGTCGGCTCCGGTGACCGCTCGGCCAAGATCAGAACCTACAACTTTCCGCAAGGGCGTGTCACCGATCACCGTATCAAATTGACGCTTCATAAGCTACCCGGCGTTTTGGGTGGTGACCTGCAGGAATTGATTGATGCGTTGACCCAGCAGGAACAAGCCGATCAATTGGCCGCCGCCGGCATGGAAGACTGAAGATAAACCCACCTGCCGCTCCAACATTCCCCACAGTAAGGAGTATGTTGATAATCCTCCAGTAACCGTCATCGCGAGTGAAAATCGCCATTGGCGATTGAAGCGCGGCGATCTCAATGTATATACCTCAACAAGATAGAGATTGCCCCCAAGCCGTGGTCCACCCATCAACATTCCCCACTAACTTCTTCAATCAGCCTTGTAGGTCGAAACCCCTGCCGTTCGCCCAGCTTGACTGGGTGGTTTCGGCAAAAAACCCACCTGACGCTTCGCCCCGATGGGGCACAACCCCTGAAATACAAACAATCAGTAAACCGAATATTTTATCCTGAACATATTCATACCGCAGTTGAGTAAAACGAAACCGGAAAACTGACGAGTAGCCCTTGCGGTTTCGACGAATAATAGTTTGCCCAACCTTTACAGTATTTATAAAAAACACCCGCTGTTATTGGTAAATCCGGTTTCTTACACATCCCAATAATCAACTACTAGGGTTAAACTCTCTGGTTAACCGGACGATAACTATTGATAGGCATCAAAACAAAGAAGGATAAAATATTTTAACAAAATAAATGCATTAAAAACTTTAAAAAGGAGTTTCCAATGAAACAAGTCCTTCTAATTTGTACGCTGTTTTGCTTGGTTATCTCGGCATCGGTAAGTGCGCAGCAGATGCCGATGCGTGATTTCACAGGACAGAGCTGGGCAACCGGTCATATGGGCTACGCCTTTGGAATGGGCAGTGCCTTTTCGAGCTACACTGAGCCTTTTACCAATACCGAATTTTCCAGTGGTCCCGGAGTCGGTTTTGGCGGGCAGTTTTACTATGGCCTGAAACACAATCTGCTTATCGGCGGAGAACTGATGTTTCAAAGATATACAGCTGAAATATCATCGCCACCCAATCTGGCACTGTCGCTTCCGGGAATTGACGTATCTGAAAGTCAGACAGAAGTAAATTTAATCGTCAACACTTTATATGCCGTAAAACAGACTCATAATTCAGCTATATTCCTGACGGGTGGTACCGGCCTTTATGATTTCGGTGGAATGAAGTTGGGTCTTAATACCGGTTTTGTTGGGCGCAAACAGGTCTCTGACAATGTGCATCTGTTCGCAATGCCAAGATTACATATCGTCATGGCTGACAGCTCACCGATGATGTTTCAGTTCACGATGGGAGCCCAGTTCTCTTTATAAGCGGTTAATTGAATTAGGTTTTTATGTTAAAATATGGTTTCGCAAGGGCAGGTCTGATACCTGCCCTTTTTTAATTTGATCTGAGACAGAAATAAATAAACCCACCTGCCCCGTCGCTGTCGCTCGCTTTAGGTGGGGTACCGAATGAAGTTATTGGGGAATTGCTACTGACTGCTTCTCTCTACTTTACTGTAGGGGACGGGTCCCCCGGCCCGGAGAATGTTGGCACCAAACACACCCCGGCCTGTCGGCCACCCCTCTCAAGAGGGGAAGGTATGGAATGAGTTGATTAGCTTACAATTGAATAGCCATGATATGGCCTACAACAGCCTCAACACCTCATCGTGCAACCTCGCGCGGTAGTTAAGTCCCCCCGATGCGGTCTTGGTTTTGATAATCTGTTTGTACAGTTCAAAATCGGTCAATGATGCCAACGTAACCTCCCGAATCTCCCGCGTATCAATCGGTTTAATTTCACCACTGATGTAATGCCCGCCAAAAATATGCGACTTCCACGGAATGACTTTCCCCTCGCAAGTAAAGCGAACGTTGATCTGAAGCAGATACCGATCAAACTCAATTTTGCATCCGGTCTCTTCGTACGCCTCCCGAAGCCCCCCAGCAATCAACGACTCCCCCGGCTTGGCCGCTCCGGATGGTGGGCGAAAAAGTCCGTTGGGATAATTATGCTTGGCGATCACGATCAGACTTTTCCCTTTGAAGATAAACATCGTCACATCGTGCGCCCGCCCATAGCTTTGCGTCGAGCGAATAAAATCCCACTCCACCCGATCGACCGGTGCCGTCATCTTGACAACCGGCGGATAACCCAACCGATCAGCCGCTTCCTGTATTTCACGATAGCTCACATACATGTTTTTCTTCAGCTGTTATTCAAATAATCTTAAGATCTCTGTCTGCACCGGTTGGCTGGTGATCTCCGGCCCCGACTCAGTTATCAAAACATTGATCTCGGTCCGAAGGCCGTAATCCTCCATGTAAAGTCCGGGCTCAATTGAAAACAGATGCCCCGGCAACAGACGCCTTCTATCTTCGGTCTCCAAATTATCAATATTCGGTCCCGGCCCATGCGTCGCTTCAAATATTGAGTGGCCGGTCCGATGAGTAAAAAAGGCACCTTTCTCATCCGCCTCAATCACTCCACGACAAACATCATCAACCTGATAACCATAAACGGTTGTTCCCTCTTTCCATTTTTTTGAAATGAAGGAGCAAGCGGCATCCCGCGCCATACATAATATCTGAAAATCGGCGACAAATTTTTCTGGAATTTCAGGCCCGGCAAAAGCCATCCAGGTAATATCCGCCATGACCGCTCCCGGTCGATCCAACTTGGCCCACAGGTCAATAAGGATAAGGTCATCCCGCTTTATTTCAGAAGAATTTTCCTCAGTCGGAACATAATGGGGGTTGCCGCCATTTTTCCCCACGCCGCAAATCGGTGGATGATCGGTGACCATCTTCTCTGATGCAAATTTTTCCATGATAAATTGTGTCACATCATACTCGGTTACTTTTGTTCCAGACTCCAACCGAGACTTTATCAGAGCAAATGCTTCATCTTTTATACTATTAACCAATTGGGCCGCCGTACGGTGCAGAGCTATTTGATCCTCTGTCAGGCAGGCGCTAAATTTGGAAACCAGGTCGGCCGACGAGACCACTTCGACACCAAACGAGCGAACAAGCTCAATCGTTCCGGCATCGACCTTTCCGATATACGGAAGTCGTCCCATTTCGGAATACTCCATCGCCAGTCGTTTTTGACCGGTAAGCCGGTTTCGCAACATCTCCTCCAGCACCCGGTAGGAACTGTAAAACTCCTTCTCCCCCAGTAGATGCTCAAATGGTTCCTTCTCGATATTATGAACAAAGGCGACCGGCAGGCCGGAGGATGGGATCAGGTAAAACGAGCGGCGTGTCACTATTCCGGTCAGTTTCAGAAAACTTACGGCGACATCATTGCTACCGTGAAAATCGTACAAAAGCCAGCCATCCAGTCCATGCTTGGCCAACTCTCCCTGTATCTGTTGTAGAATTTTTTCTTTCAAAACGGTTAATTATCCTTTGAATTACATCTTTTTTTAATTTTTTCTCTTTTTTTTGAGGCTCCTCACACAGACAAATCTATCTCAAAAACGGCCCTCTGCCTCACATTTGTTTGTCCTACAATATATTAGATTTTCGGTTGCGAACAACGCCAAAAAATATAATTTCCTATTCGAACCCATTTAATAGAAAAAATTGCTTTCTTTGGAACTTTTAACCCTTTATATTGTTCCACAAGGTGAAGGTCTTGCGTGCAACTGGGTTTCTCATCTTGTCTGCAAGACTTTCCGATTCTACCGGTTCTCTCCCCCGATGGAGCCGGTGGAAGGTAACCTCCTTGCCTTAATTGCCCCTGCAAGGTCAGGCGGTCGGTTCCCCAACCGACCGTCTGTCATTTTATGGGCTATTTTTTTTGGAATGGCAATCGGACAGACAGCACCAGACCAGCCAACCGACCATTTGTTATATTATTGACAGATTCTGTCACTTCATGTTATGCCAGAAAACTTTATTAAATAATAGCGACAGTACCTTTATTTGAGAGTGGTGACGATATCTAGCCCCATTCTCATCGCTCAGGGGTAAGAAAATCTAAGCTCACTACGTTTCGCAGATTCTCTAAACTCACTGCGCTCGAACATCTACCTAAAAGTGGCGATGCCACCTAAATGCTGAATTTCCAAGAGCAATAATACTGATCCGGGTGATCGTCCGGCGGACAGCAGATACATTCGGTCTTTATCCGAGGGTCAACCGTTTCGGCAAATAGCTTATACTCCACCACCCCGACCGACTTGCACGGAAAATCGGGTCGCCCATCCCGCTTGCGGGCCGACTGGACTCGGCAATCGTTCATCCTGAATACAAAACTATTGGCTGTTTCCTCAACGACCTCCTGAATGTTCAAATGAGCGTACATCCGATGCTTCAGAGCTTCTTTCAACCCGGCCAAACCGGAGTTCGGTTCGATTTGATGACGCTTCATAATCCGCCGCGCCTCTACCCGGGTAAATCTCTCCCAAGCGGTGGTGTCATGGCGAATCGCGGTCTCCATACCATGCTCCGCCTCTACCGCCAAAAACCACAACCCGTCATGGGCCAGCCAGTTCTTGGCACCATCTTCGATAATACCGATCAAATCAGCCTTGGACAGCTTGGCCAACTCGTCTCTTCTGTTGTCATGATATTTATCCATGACAAAAATCTAACAACATAAGCCTCAATCAGCAATTGAAATTGAGGCAAGATTGGGAATAAATCGAAAATTGTAGAATTTTTTACGATAACAAAGATTGTAGAGAACTAATAGGAACAAACGAACCGCTCACCTTTTTTGCACCCGCCAGAGATCAAGAGTTGCCTTCGTTTTCGATTTCCCCTTCTTGTCAACCATCAACTTAAACAGCAGACTATCGTCGGTAATAAAATCTACCGTTACGCGATAAAGACCATCCCGCCTCGGATATTCCCCCCGCAAACTGCCATCCTCGACTTGACCCAGATAACGACTGTACTTCCCAAACGAATCCCAGACCTCCCAAACCATCGAATCATTTTCTGCATTGTAAGACAGGTAGCCCGAATCACTATAGGCAAACAGAAATTTCCGAGCCGTTAGCGAAGTTCGCAGGACATTTTTCACCGAGTCAAAAACAAACTCCGCATCACCGGTCACCGAGATCGAAATATTGGTGATCGGAATCGTAATTTCCCCCGCTCCAGCCCACAGGCCAGCCAGCCGTTTGAGATCGAAATTTTCCCCTTTTGAGATGTCACCTTTATTCCTGTCTGACTCCGCTTCGACAAATGAAACGGCCCAAACTATTAATAAGACCATTATAAATGGGAGAATTCGTTTGGCAATTTTTTCCCCGGTCGAGATATGTTTATAATTTTTCTTCATATTGATATTTTACCTAAGATAACGCGATATCGCATCAAAATTTATTTATTTTGGGGAGAAACCCAGATGAGCGGGGAGATAAAAATGAGGCCACTCGCACTCCCCTCAAGCGCGAGCGGCCTACCGAGAAAAAAGGACTAATAAAAAACGCAAAAGGAGCTAAAGACATAGATTATATAAGCAATTCGCATGCCTTTTTGTGCAAAACAAAAGACAATCATCGCATCCCATTGAACGATAACATATTAAATAGTGGGGGAATTATTAGCCGGTGCTGTATGTCGTATAACTGTGCGAAAAAAACCGACGTAAAACAGATAAGCGCATGCGAAACATGCGCTTATCTAAATTAACAATTATTGTGCCGACTCGTACGAATCTACGAAGCGGACGCCATACTCAGGTCGTACCGCTTCATCTTCGCACGCAAAGTTGATTCATGGATCGACAAGGTTCGAGCCGCCTGCGACTTATTCCCGTCAGCCCGGCGCAAAGCACGAATAATCAGCGATTTTTCGTACTGCTCCACCTGACGAACCAGCGAAGCGGTTTCGGCATCCTGATCATCGTCGATCAAAATACCGGCCATCTCACCCAGCGAATCATCGCGGGCCATCGTCCGGAACAGAGCCAACTTCTTAACCTCCGATTCCAACTGCCTGATATTTCCCGGCCATGATCGAGAGGTGAATTCTGCCACCAATTCCGGATCGACCTGGCTGTCATCGCACAGGACCAATTCCTTGCGGAGGAAATACTCCAGTAGAAGGGGGATATCCTCCGGTCTCTGGTTCAAAGTCGGAATATCAAAGCAGATTCCGTTCAGACGATAATACAAATCCCGACGGAATTTACCCAGCTCTACCATCTCCGGCAGGTTGCAGTTTGTCGCCGCCACGATTCGCAGGTCCAAAGCTTCTTCCGAGGTGGCACCCAATCGGCGCGTCCGGCGCGATTCGATAACCATCAACAGCTTAGCCTGCGAAGCCAAAGACATCTCACCGATTTCGTCGAAGAAAAATGTCCCGCCGTTGGCCCGATGCAAAAGGCCCTCTTTGTCCCCTACCGCTCCGGTAAAGGCACCCTTGCGGTAACCAAACAGTTCCGCTTCAAGCAACGTTTCAGGAAATGCGGCACAGTTGACCGCCACAAATTCACCATCTCGATTTGACGAACAATGGTAATGGCGCGCCAAAAGATCCTTACCGGTCCCGGTTTCACCACACAGCAGGACCGGAATGTCGCTTTTGGCCGCCTTGGCCAACTGCGACAAAATCTGCTTCATCCGTCCGTCCTTGGTGATAATCGTCGGGCGATCATCAGCCATCGGAACCACATCAGATAGCTCGGAGCTTACCGCTTCTGACGATTCGATCAAATTTTGGACCGTACGGTAACGGGCTCGATGCTCAAGCCGCTTAAAGATTTCAGCCGCCCGAAACAGACAGGATAACCGCCGCCGCCTATCGACCAATCCACACAGAGCCATGTCAACTAAGGTCTCACCCTTTTCCAACCGCGATCCACTCTCCTCGAAGATCGCAATTGCTTCCTGAAACAGCGAGACCGCTTCGGACTTTTTATGCTCCGGTTTTACCTGAGCCGCCAAACGCCCCAGGAGGCGAAGCAATGCCCCCTTTTCGTTGAGGTCGTTAATCGATTTGGCCAAAGCCAAAGCCCGATGTGCTAAACGTGAGCAGGCTTCGGGACGATTCTCGGCCAGTTCCAATTCGGCCAATTGACGAAGAGGTGAAACCAACAAGGAAGACTCAGGAGCGATGCGACGAGCGTTGTCGATCGCCTCGTTGAGGCTTTTCCGAGCTGAAGAAAATTTGCCGGACAGACGATACAGTTCGCCATAATAAGTTTGGCAAATGGTCGCTGACCGATTCATCTTCTCACGAATCAAGATCAGGTACGCTTCGTCAAAGTGAGCCTGGGCCTCGTCCAACTGACGCGACTGCATCTCTATATAGCCAAGTGACAAAAGCGCTTTGGCCTTTTCCCGACGATCTCCCAATTCATCTGAGATTTCGACATTGAGCGTCAGCGCATCGGAGGCTTTGACAAATTCACCCAAAAAGGTATAAACCCGTCCGAGGTTACCCCAGAGAAATGATAGCTGGCGTCGATCACCAATAGTATCGGCCAGATGAACCGCTTCCAGAAGTCGTTTCATCGAATTCTTATACTCGGCCCGAATGAAATAGATACGAGCCAATT
This sequence comes from Candidatus Zixiibacteriota bacterium, assembly GCA_030588275.1. GTDB lineage: Bacteria > Zixibacteria > MSB-5A5 > GN15 > JAAZOE01 > JAUUYJ01. The sequence continues at coordinate 13,797 of JAUUYJ010000028.1, forward strand.
GGTTGACCGCATCGATACGGCCAGTTAAATCTTCGTTTCTACGATACAACGATTCAGCATCAATAAGGGCTGTTTCCGCCTCGGTATAATTACCGATTCCGATCAAAGATTTTCCAATGATGGCAAACGCTTCGGCCAGCTTTCCGGATTCACCCCATGATGACAGCAACGTTGTCGCTCTTCGGGCAGAGGCGAGAGCTTTCCGGTAATCTCCGGAAAGATAAAACAGACTCGCCTCAAGGCACCGAAATTCTCCGCTGATCGGGTGATCGCATTCGGAAAACGAACCGGCCGATTTCTCTGCCAGTCGTAAACCTCCCGCGATATCCCGATGCTGAACCGCCTGCGACAATTGTCGCACCAGTTCAAAGCGGATATCCGATTTACTCAAAGGTTTCAGGGTCATTTCTACTTGTCCCCCGATCCAGACGAACCATCAGTCGTGGGAGGTTGAGGGGGAGGGGGTGGAGGCGGAGTTGTGGAATCGTTTCCGTCACCTTTGTCATGACCAGTACTCTCATCAATGGAAAAGAGAGTGATATGGACCCGAATTGGAATTCCATAAAATGAAACCGAGCCAAACAGTCGGGTTAGTATTCCTGAATCGATAAACAAATCCGATTCGGAAGAACCGTCGTCAGTTTTATTCAATGACGGTACGCCACCAAGATTATTTTCCCCACCCCAAGGATGCTCATCTCCAGTCGGTTCAATTTCATTCGGTATATAGATTCGACCATTATGTGCTACAGTCGAACTGCCGACGGCCAGAAGAAAAATGGCCGTTAACACCAGAGAAAAAAGTTTTCGCAACATATGACCACTCCTTGTTTGAGGGGTTTCATGATATATCAATATTTTTTATATTCTAAACTATTACAGCATGAGGTTGTCCTGCTCGACTCCCTGTTTGAGGACAGTTAACCCTGGATATAGGTTTATCATCGAAGCTGTCGGTGCGGTGAGGTTGGGCGGGTGTTATGGGCGCGAACGCTCATACATAATTATAACAATTTCGGCTGAAATTGTCAACTGCTTTTTGGACATTGAGATATGAGGCCAATTCCGTCCGACGCTCACTCTTCGCTGTACTTAATGATACGATTTGGGGAGG
>JAUUYJ010000224.1 GCA_030588275.1 Candidatus Zixiibacteriota bacterium
ATCGTCTCGCTTGTAGGGGCGAGTTTTTTCGATGCGACTATATATCTTTCGCGGGCCGTAGGAACACCACCCAACCGGTTCATCGCCATCGTAAGCGAGCAGGCCAGTCATTTCGTTTTGCGCAAATAGTTGGCGGGTCATCTCTTTGGCGGTTGCCCCTTTGATGTCGTCCCACGCTTTAGAACCCCAGACGCGCCAATGTTGACACCAGCATCCGCCGCAGGCACCGTTGTTCCCAAACAGCGTTTCAAAATCGGCCCACAGTTCGGCGCTCACTTCTTTGTATCTGTATTTATGTTGATCTTGGGTTGGCATAATGAATCTCCAGTATGGCTACTCATTATTATAGTGAACTGTTTTCCAGACCAAAATCATTTTTTTCTGCAATTATCTATCAGGATATTCCTAAGGCTGACTTGCCTGCCCAAAACCGAAGCCCCACCAATAACGCCGGGTGGCCCCCAGCTTGCTGGGGGTGGGATGTCTGTGGGTGCAATTGTGCTATGGGATAGTTTGTTGGTGCACGGGGACGTACACCAACCACAAATGAATATCGGTATGTACCGGGATGATAGGTAACAGACCGGTACCCCACCTAAAGCGTAGCCCCATTGGGGCAAAGCGACAGGTGGGTTTATATGGCACCCGTACATTTCCGCCCCAAAACCACTCCTGATTCTGATTCTCCAACATTCTGTATGATTACTATTTTTGATAGCACACAGGTGCGTAACAATGCCAAGCATGTATGTTTCTTGCGACCGGAAATGAACAGGCAAAACACTTTTATATGCAATTCGTCGCATACTTGTGTGCCACCCGCAGGTGGTACAAACAAGTGAACCCAAGCTCAAGCCGGCAAAATCGCCCAAACCGCTTATGTGCAATCAGCTTAGGAGGAATTGTCTATTATACCGAATATGAAAGCGAACCCAAGACGTCGCATCCTGCCGGTGGAACATCGCTAATCCCGCAACATGGGAGGCGGGACCAAGCAGGGAACCCAAGCGTCGCATACGATCTGCCGCTTACCACAAAACTATGTAGCATCTTCCTGCGGGCCGGGAAACCCGGCCCCTACACACACATTGTGTGTTCTTTGGAGTATCAGGAGCGCCCAGTCAAGCTGGGTGAACGACAGGGTCGTATTCTCAAGCAAGGTAGGATTCCTAAAACATGCGCATGGGTTGATTTTTCTGTAACAATTTGTATCTTGTTGAAAGTTGATACAAATATTTATCCGGAGGCCTGTTATCAGATAGTGACTTGTCACCGATAAAGAAAAAAGAGAAAAAAACAGAGATATGAATTTGAAATTTACTCTATATATAGGGACATTGTCCCTTTTGATGATAATAATACCGCTCTCCGGTTGTGGCGATTCTTCCGAACCGCCCTCATCGACCGTCAATAATGATATGATCGACTCGTTATTAACCGATCCATCAGGGGCCGACCAGGTGACGACGCAAGCCCATATTTATCTATATAAGGCGGGGCACAAGACGACCGATCTGCTGGCCGATACCATGAGGAAGTTCACCAAGCTCGATTCGACCATAGCAATCAATCTCGATATTGATTTTTTTGATTCAACCGGTGCAAAAATCTCCAATCTGATTGCCGAAACCGGCTACATCCGGGAGCGGGATCAGTTTCTCACCGTTACTGGTGGGGTGGTGGTGACGAAAAAGGAAGAATCGGTCGTTCTGTTAACCGAGTATCTGGAGTGGGACGCCGCCAACGAAAAGGTTCTGACCGACAGTTTTGTTACCGTTATTCGGGAAGCAGATACACTTTATAGTTACGGTCTGGAAACAGATCCGGGATTAGATAGTATAAGTTTTAAGAATCGGGTGTCCGGTCGGATATCTAATATTGAGAAGGTTAAAGAATAATAACGCCACTATAGTGGGATAAGATCCGGTAAGTTGCTTCGCTCTTACTGGTGCTAAAAAAAGGTGAAATATGAGAATGGTTAAACTGTTATCAACTATCGCACTAATTCTTATCCTGACCGGCTCAATTTGTCAAGCGGGCAGTATCTCCGATAAAAATAAAATTGATGTCGATAAGGCGATTTCAATTGCCAAGAGTAGCCTGCAATCTCTTCTGGATGAATCTTACCATTACCAGGTTGAATACGATAGCTTGTTGGTGATTCCGGTTCATTCCCGCATAATTTGGAAGAATGATTTTTATCTGATCTATTTTTTGCAACAAGGGTACTTTCAGGCGGAGCTTGAAGTTGACCGAGCAACCGGTAAGGGGACCATTCTAAGTTTGGGAAAAATTTCTCAGCCGTATCGTCCGGTTAGTGGCGGCCTTTTCAATCATCGCTATTTTGTGGCCGATTCGGTGAAATTTTTCGCCGAACGGCGGCAGAGGCTGGAAATTGATTCGACGCGAATGGTTTATTTTGGGGTCGCCCCCAAATTTGGTAAGCGGGGTGTTTGCTGGGAAACTTTTTCGGGTGAAGGACTACGATATATTTCTCTCTCCGGCTCGATTTTGACATCTGAAGAGTTACTGCGGGAGATCAATTTCAATCAGTTTGAAAATGGTAATCGGTATCGAGATTCGATTCGGGTTGGAGAACTGCTTGGAGAGATTGCTCGGATTGAAGGGCTGACCGGCGGGGAACGGCGCGAGCTGAAGATCTATAAGCAGGCGGCCGACTCCTTGACTAAAAGCTATAACTCCGAACTGGAATCAATTTACAGTCGGTTTCGGCAATTACGTCCCAAGATAAAAGGGGATGTAAAAAAATAGGACCGGCATCATTCCTAAAAATCTGGTTGCCGTATAACTAATTTACGCAGGTTTATTTTTCATCTTGCTGGCCCGATCTGTTTTTCTCGTCGATGGCAAAGCCACAATAACGCATCACTTCCAGCATTTCATCCATATCGGAAAACCATTGGCCCCATTTGCGTCCCATATGCTCGGTCCAGCCATAGCTGTCAAAGTCAAAGGTCTCCTTCCGATCATCCTCGAGCTTGACCATGAAATTAGCACGGCGATAATAATCCTGAGCCAGATAGCCATCATCCATAACCTTCATCGCCTGCACAACCGCTTCATCATTTAATTCCGGATAGGTATCTTCAAACAGAAAAAAGTCAATCGGGTAGCGAGGTCGCGGTGGTGGGTTCTCATCAGGGAAACCGACGGTCAACTGAACCGCCGGAAAAACTCGTTTGGGTAGTTTATAATTATCAACCGTGACTTTTATTCGATTGGGTGACATACCGATGAAGCAACTGCCCATATCAAGCGATTCGGCGGCGTTGACCATATTTTCGGCAACGAGCATCGCGTCCTGGAGTCCGAAGAAAAACATAAACAGATTATTAGCCTTCATTGACCAACCTCTTTGGGCCATCACTGCTTCAAGCTTGTAGGCATCAATGCAGATGGTAAACAATAGCGGTGCCTTAAATGGTGTGTGACCCTGTTTGCGAGAGAGCATAACAGAACAGAGCTGGGCGGCAAAGGGTGCTTGCTGGCCGGCCCGGACAATATCGGTAATTTCCTGCTCGGTCGGAATGCGGTCGTTGTATTTACGGATCGACTTTCGCCTTAGCATCGATTCGATAATTTTGTTTTCGGCCATCAGTTTTTCTCCAGGCTGTTTTTTACTCATTCAATGCAACATAACGGTAATTACAGATAGATCAAGATTAGTTTGAGGATATAAAAATTCTATCGCTGAATGGATCAAATCATTTTGCCAGCTGTGCTACAGCTTGCGACGGCGGTTTTTGCGAACTATTCCAAATACCAAAAACAGATTTGCCACCGGAACAGACAAAGCCCCAATGGCGATATGGTATCCCCAGCGAGTACTCGGCAAGATACTGCCTCAAAAGCGAATCAACCTTTTTAAACTCTGCTGATTCAATCGGCACTTCGGCATTAAAGCTGTTGAGATTGTAATTTGTGTCGGTTAGCGAACGGTTGGTTACTTTGGCTAATTTTGCCGACGATATTATTCTCTTTCCCCAATCGGTCAACTTGGTTACAATGCCGCCATGAATATTGAGTCTCTCTCAGCGTATAATTTCCGAAGTTTTGGCGAGGTTGAGTTTTCTCCGACGCCTGGAACCAACATATTTTTTGGAAACAATGGGGCTGGAAAAACCAACCTGCTTGAAGCGATATTTACTCTATGTTTGGGTCGCTCACAAAGGTCGGCTCGCGATGCGATGCTGGTCCGATCCTCAGAAGGTAGAGGCAGCGCAGGCGTAAGCGCGGGTGACGTTTATCGGTTGGAGGGTCGAGCATTAACGAGCGAAGGGAATATAAGGATCAGTTGTGCCTACCAAAAAGGGGGGCGCAAAAAAATCCTCATTGATGAAAATCCGGTTCGTATCTCACGCCTGTTTCGTATCTTTTCGATAATCTCAATGGCCCCCGATGATGTAGCTCTGTTTTCTGGCTC
>JAUUYJ010000226.1 GCA_030588275.1 Candidatus Zixiibacteriota bacterium
GAATTCGGCGCAGGACTATTTAACATCCGATTATCAACAGGAGATCGACCCGATCAATCTGATTATGGGGACTGAGGAGCTTTACCCCAACAGCAGTTCTGAAATCAGATCGGCAACCTTTAAGGGTCGCCAGACATATAACATCACCCTCTATCCGATTCAATTTCTTGATGCCAACCGAATCATCCTCAATCGCCATATGGAACTCAGGAGAGCGGACAATCTGAATTGTTACTTGAAACCGGGTCGTCTGACACAAGTAGCTCTTGATCGTTCAACCGTTCCGTCGCAGTTTCGGTCGAGCAATCTGGAAACTGATGGTGTCCCGCTTGGCGGTGACTTTGTCATCGTAACTTCACCCGAGTTGGCCGATTCGTTTGAACCATTTCTGACCTTGAAACTGAACACCGGATTTGACGCCACCATCGCCATCACCGATTCGATTTTCACTCGATACTCAGGCGTCGATGATGCCGAAGCATTGCGCAACTACCTGATCGATTTCTACCAAGCTGGTGGTCAATATGTCCTTTTGGGTGGAGATGAAGATAACGTCCCGATTCGCTACACCTACTATTACAACACATCATCGGTTCCCGATCTGGACAAGACCATGATAAACGACCTTTACTTTGCCGATGTCGATGGTGATTGGGATTTTGATGGTGATGGGATCTTTGGCGAACCGACGCAGGATCATCCCGACATGGCACCCGACCTTGAACTGGGTCGCCTCCCCTTTTCAAATGGCTCTCAGGTTATCTCCTATACGGCCAAATTGCGCTCCTACCTGTTTAATCCCGGATCGGGTGACGCATCATATCTGGGACGCACCGTCTTCTTCACTTCCGATCAGATGCGTGACTACTTTGATGGTGGGCAACAGTACAAAGTTGCCGAAAACTTCCCACCCGGATTTACCAGCGAATGTGAGCTGTTGGCCGAACAACCGGATGGCATCTCCCTCACCCCAGCCGGCCCGCAAGGAGCCAGCGTTACCGAACAATTGGACGACGGCTATGGGATGGTTAATATATTAGCGCACGGACGCCCCGACGGATTTGTCCTGAACTCAGCCTCATACAACCAGTTTCCCAAATCTTATATTTTGACAGGCCCGGAACAAGCTACCCAAACCAACTTTTTTGAACTGGCCGGTTCACAAAAAGTTGGCTTCTATTATTCAATCTCCTGCTCACAAGCTATGTTCGATCTGGATAAACTGTACGAATTAACCGTTCCTTCTGTTGTTGAAGAATTACTGGCGGTTGAGGATGGTGGCCCCGTTTCGATGGTCGCTTTTTCCCGCTGGGGCTGGGTCGGTTCAAGTTACAAACTGATGGCCTCATTTTACAACCATCTCTTTGACGATGCCGATGGTTACCCGGTTCGAGCGATGTATGCATCATGGCAGGATTACCCTTACTATCGGGATCAGATTTACAGCCAAAATTATTATGGTGATCCATCAATCCAAATTTACCGGACCGTTCCGACGGCGGTCGCCATTGAGCAAGCATCATCGTATCAGTTCAACGATCAGTTTGTGAATCTGAATATTCTCTCCGCCGGTGCGCCACTGGCCGACTATCCGATCAACGTTGAGCTGGATGGCAATCAGTATTTCTCGGTTACTTCCGATCAAAACGGTCAGGCAATTATCACCTTACCAAATGGTTACACCGGGGATATAATTGTAACAGCCTATCTGCCCGGCCAGATATCGGATCAGGTAATCCTATCCCCTTCCATCATTGCCGATGCCGGTGATGATGACTTGGTAATCCCCAGAGAATTTGCCCTCAGGCAGAACTGGCCCAACCCATTTAATCCAACTTCGACGATTGGCTTCAGCCTGACCCGCGCATCATTTGTGCAGATCGATGTTTATGATATTCTGGGGCGACTGGTAAATGTCCTGATTGAAAATAATCTACCGGCGGGAGAACATGAGATTTTATTTAACGGGCATGATGCAGAAAATCGGGAACTCCCCAGCGGTATTTATTTCTACCGGTTGATCTCAGAAGAGGGAACGATAACGCGCAAGATGACCCTGCTTAAATAACTTTTCGGATCAGGTGATACAGCCAGCGTGGGATGGCGGATAGAAAAAGTAGCAGACCGGCCAGGTGCGGCAATGGCATTCTGATAAAACGGACCATAAATGATGAGCCGCGCCTTTTTTCATACTTACAAAAATAGCGATACATCCCAAGATGTCCCAGCCAAACCATTTTCGGTTTGTGCCGTGATGACGAACCACCCAGAAAATGCTCGATTACCGCATCAAAGCAATAGTAATTTTCAAAGCCAGCCTTTTCGATTCTCAGACAATAATCGACATCGTTAAAAAACATTCCAAACTGCTCATCCATCAAACCGACCTTATCAACCACCTGATGCGACAACAGCATCGCCGCTCCCATCGGTTGCTGGACGGCCCGGGAAACCTTGTGATCAAAATCCCCCATTTTCCACCCATTGAAAAAGCCCGATTTTTTGAACAGCAGATTTAAGCCGGTCATCTCTCCAATCAGATGGTGGTAACGCGGAAAACGGCGACAGCATTTCTGCAAACGGTTATCAAATCCAACAAAGCGAGGACCGACAACGCCGGGCTGGTCTAAACGATTATGACACTCCAGCAAGGAGTTTAAACAGCCCGGTCTGATGCGGATATCCTGATTAAGGATCCAAAGATAATCCCGCCGGGCCATCATAATCCCCTGATTGACCGCCTTGGCAAATCCCAGATTAGAATCGTTTTTTATAAGATGCGCGGTGGGATAGTTTTTTTTTATAAATTCAACTGTTCCATCATCAGAGCAGTTATCGACAATGATTATCTCATGCTCGAAATTTTCTAATTCGCGCGTCAGAGATTGTAAACAATCCAAAATAAAATCGATCCCCTGATACGAAATAATAATCGCCGATATGTTCGCTTGGTCTGACATCAATTGTCAATTACCTTTTCAAAAACCTCACTAAATTTCCGAGCCAGTTCAATCCTTGAAAACTGAGAAATATTCTCCTTGGCCCAGCTCTCCCGATTTTTCTGTCGCTGGTAAAAGTACAGCATCTTTTCGGCAACCTGATCAACATCAGTCGGACTAACGCACAATCCCGCATTAGTTGCCCTGATTATTTTAGCCGCCTCACCCGGTTCCGGCACAACCGCAAGAATTGGTGCCGAGAGTGGCAAGAGGTCAAAGATTTTCCCCGGCAGGATTCCGGGACAATCTTCAGCCAAGCTAATAAGCGATAGATCTCCATGTGATGCTTCTCGGATTGCTGTCTGATGGCTGAGGTACCCGGTAAATGCAACCCGGTCGGTCAGGTTGTTTTTTTTAAGACATTCCTCAAGAACCGTCGCTTCATTCTGACCAATGATTTTTACTTTAACATCATTGGCAAATAAACTGTCGATATCACGAGCCCGACCAACCGCCTCAATGATCCGGTCCAATGGACAAAGCGGGCCGCTGGAACCTAAATACGTTATAAGAAATTGACTGCTATCGGTTTCAGTCTCAATATTTACAAAATCGCTCGGATCGTATCCCCCCTGAAGACTGATCGGCTTATCAGAGATTTCAGAACCGATCGCATCATTGACACGCGTTACCATATCAGCCTGCTTGTGAATCCGATGAAGTAGTCCATACGACTTTTTGATCACCAGATCATCCGAAAAAACATCCTCAGGCTGGCGCGACTCCCAGAAATCACGAAAATCTGCCACCCATTTTATATGATGCTTTTCGGCCAGCTCCATCGCAATCAGATGCGCCGTCATTGGTGGGGATGTCGATAGAATAATATCCGGTCTGTTCTCTGCAATAATGCGCTCCCCCATCGCCAGCGCCTTTTTCTTCCAACCAATTTTTGAGTCGGGCCAATACCGCCCTGACCTTTTCACCGCACTGCCCAATTTTGTCCCGCGCGGCAAGCGTAATTTTAACAGGTGCGCTATCCGAGCCGGATCGGTCGAACCGGCCCGATGCAGTTTGACAGTTTCCGGTAATTCATCTAATAGTGATGCGTCATGTGCCGGATAACGAATCGGTTTGACCGTCAGGACATCGACAGAATATCCAAGCTGCGGCAGATATTTGGCCAACTTTGATGCCCGCTGGACTCCCCCCATCCCTAATGGTGGAAAGTAATAAGCAATTATCAAAACTCTCTTGCCGGTCATTGTACCAACCCAGCAATTATTTTTTCCACTCGCATCATCTGATCCTGCCAAATCGCACGCTCTTCGATAATCGCTCGGTTGCGCCTGGCAACCTCATCAAATTCCTTCTGCATACGGGAAGCTTTCAAGATCGCTTTTACCAAATCCTCAGCCGATCCCGGTTTGAAAGTCAAACCATTTTCGCCACCGGTTATCCATTCGCCGTTTCCGGGGATATCTGAAAC
>JAUUYJ010000143.1 GCA_030588275.1 Candidatus Zixiibacteriota bacterium
TACAACCGCATTCACCGAGAGCGTAGGCCATCCCGACTGGAAACCGGTCATCCATATCTGCGAACATCCATACGATAATGTTGGGGTGGAAGGTCAACTGCTTTCTGATGCGTACGAAGCCTGTGCCAATAAATCATTTTACTATGATATGGATCAGCCAGAAGATTGAAACCGCACCAACCAATTATCCTTAAGACAGACAGCACAATCGATTGAATTTATATCTGATGCAATTGAGACATCCTTATCATACCCACGCTCGACAAGTTCCTGACCCGACTGGCATTCGCGAATAATCTTTTCTAAATCATCCCGGACAGCTAAAAACGCCTTTTCGCAAACCATCGCCTCAGCTGACTTGGCAAATTCGAGTTCAGAAATTATCGCTCCGGCCCCCAGATAATCTTCAAGAGCAAACCGTATCTCCCCCGAATCAACCCCATACGCTTCCCGTTCTCCGCAAGCTATTATCGTAACCGATAGATTCTCCCGGTTTATCAATTTCGAAATCGCTTCAGCCGTCGCAGATGCGTTGACAATTGTCCCGACAAAAACAGACTGCGCCTTAACAGCAGATCGACAACAGACTGCTCCATTGGGAGAAGGAAGGATAACTCTGGTCCCCGGTTTGATATTGGAGAAACTATCAGGTGATAAAGAGAATTGATCCTCGCCAGAAACTTCGCCACGTTTGATGGCTACCTTGGCATCGTGTGATAATGCTAACGAAGCCGGATCATCGGTCGGGAAACAGGGATAAATCATCGCACCGTTTGAAACCGCCGTCGCCACCGTCGTAGAAAAACTGAGCGTATCGACGATGACAATAACATCCCCTCTTTCCGCCGCTTTGGTAACGCCAGCCGGTTTCCAGTCTAAATTTATTAGTGGTTTGCTTGTCATATTCAGATTGCGCATTAGAGACAACTGTATATAATAACCCTTTTACTGATTATATCATCATGTATTCCTGCATATTTTTACCGCAATATATAGAACCAGATAGGTGCAACTTCGCCCTCCGTGTATGTCCACTCAATTGTCGAATAATTATCCCCAACATCGATGGTTATCTTCCCAACACCGAGTTCACTAAGACACGGGACTTTGTAGTCAAGCAAAACTGATCCGTTAACGTTTGTCCACATGGTGTCAGAGTGCATCGGGCCTGGGTCGGCCCTGTGGTGAGTTATAACCATAACGGGAACATTAGCTACTCTGGCTCCCTCCTCGTCCAAAACAATCAACAGTTGAATAGTACCCGTGATTGTCCTTACCACTGGTTCTGTAGGAGTTACTTTGCCACATCCGGCCATAACCGCCCAAATTGCCAAACCAACCAGACCAGCTACAGCGATTGCGATAATATATTTCCTCATGTTGATTCCCCTCGTTATCTCAGATCGTATTACTCATCTACACAATAACGACGAGGATGTCAAGCGGCTTGTTTAATAAAATATTGTATATGTATTCATCCGCAGAATTAAGTCCACTGAAAATCAAGATGGAGGAAAAAATAAAAATGAAGATGCGATAGTAACTAAAAGCAAAATAAAAAAACCGGACAGCCCGAAATTTCAGTCTACCCGGTTATCTAATTTGAAATTAATATCTTATTCCACTTCGGCGTAATGCGATTCCCATTTCTTGGTCGCCACATACTGCAACAGATGAAAGACCAACAAAGCGGCACCAAAAATTGCGCTTACAAAATATCCAAAGTTCCGGGGGAGATCAAAGGAAAAGCTAATTCCAAAAAGCAGAACCCAAAGCCCCAAAGAGATGAAAGCATTGCGATAGACCGCTTTTTCATTCTTGATTACACCATAAATTGCTCCCATAAAAACGGCTACGGTATAAGCCAAAAAGAGCGGAATATTCAAAACGCCCGGTGCCGATTCCAACCAACCGATATTCAGCCACTTCCCCATCAGACCAAAAATAATCATTATCCCCAATATCGGTAATGGCATATAGGTAGTAAACGTCAGTAGTCCAAAGGCGCGCGGTCTCGGAGGTTTAACCGTTGTCATTTTGATCTCCTCACCCATTCTTCTAAGAGCGATAGGTCACGCGACCACCCATAATGGTAGCCTTGACCTTTCCCTTCAATTTCATATCAATAAACGGACTGTTTTTGCATTTGGAAACAATTTTACTTTCTTTTACAACCCATTTTTTGTTTGGATCAAAAATCGTCAGGTCGGCGACCTCACCAACCTCAAGTGATCCAACCTCAAGACCAACAATGCCAGCCGGGTTAACAGTCAGTTTACGAATCAAATCGGGAACTGTCAAATATCCTTTTTCAACCAGATAAGTAATCGCCAATCCCAAACAGGTCTCCAACCCGATCATCCCCGGAGGGGCATGATCAAATTCGACATCCTTCTCCTCTTCGGTATGCGGAGCATGATCGGTCGCAATACAATCAATCGTACCATCAACCAATCCTTCAATCAAAGCCAGTCGGTCTTTTTCTGTCCGCAGAGGTGGGCTGACTCTCAAATTTGTGTCATATTTCTCGCCAATCATCTTATCGGTCAGACAAAAATGATGCGGGGCCGCTTCACCGGTAACCTTGACCCCTTCCGCTTTGCCGCGCCGGATTGCTTCGACTCCACCAGCGGTTGAAACGTGGGCGATATGCAACCGCGCACCGGTCAACCCGGCCAGCTTGATATCCCGAATGATGGCAATCTCCTCAGCCACCGCCGGTGTACCCGGAATCCCCAATCGGGACGATTCATACGATTCATTCATTTTTCCATCACCGGCCAACTGACAATCTTCGGCGTGCGAGATAACCGGAATATCGAACATACTCGAATATTCCAATGCCCGCCGCATCACTTCCGGATTCTGGACATAATCACCATCGTCAGACACCCCCACAACACCAGCCTTTACCAAATCACCAATTTCGGCCAACTCTTTTCCTTGTCGCCCTTTGGTAATGGCACCAATACAGTAAACCCGGCAATCCCCTTTTTCCGCAAGCGATGTAACAAATTTGACCGTTTCCTGATTGTCGATGGCCGGTGTCGTATTCGGCATACAGCAGACCGAAGTAAACCCACCCGCCGCCGCCGCTTGAGAACCGGACATAATCGTCTCTTTGTCCTCTCGTCCTGGCTCACGGAAATGTACATGAATATCGACCATACCGGTGGTAACGATGCAACCCTTAGCATCAATTATTTCTTCCGGCTCATATTTGGCCAGTTCTTTTTCGGTGATCCGCTTCTTGTCAAAAATCTTTAAAATTTGGCCATCCTTGATCGCCATATCGGCATCTTTGATAAACCCCAAACGGGGATCAATCAGCTGGCCATTTATTATAATCAAATCCTGTTTCATCTTCGTCCTTTGGTTTATTCGATCGCCTTGTCTTCATGGGCATCAACGTTTGACAGCAAATACAGAACGGCCATCCGGACCGCCTGTCCGTTGGTCACCTGCTCCAATATAACCGAGGCCGGACCATCGGCCACTTTATTGGTGATCTCGATCCCACGATTCATCGGACCGGGATGCATAATCGTAAAGTTTTTATTCAACCTTTTTAGTCGTTCACGGGTGATCCCAAACAGATTGCTGTATTCTCGTTGTGACGGAAAAAGGCCCGCTTTTTGCCTTTCCAACTGAATACGCAGGATGTTGACAACATCAACCCCCTCCATAGCTTCATCCAGATTGGTGTAAACGTCAATACCAAATTTCTCCGCCTCATAAGGTAGAAGAGTCGTCGGACCGCACACAGCAACCGAGGCTCCCAGCGTTTTCAGACCCCAGATATTAGAACGAGCAACCCGAGAATGTCTGATATCGCCGACTAACAGCACGCGTAATCCTTTGATCTTATTATATTTCTGACGGATCGTAAAGATATCCAATAGTCCCTGCGTCGGATGTTCATGCGTCCCATCACCAGCGTTGATGATGTTGGCATCAAGACACTGGGTCAGATAGTACGGTACACCGGTCGAACCATGACGCACAACCACCATATCAATTTTCATCGCCTCAATGTTGCGCACCGTATCCCTAAGCGTCTCCCCCTTTTTGACCGACGAAGTGGAGGTCGAAAAGTTGATTGTATCGGCGGAGAGCCGTTTTTCGGCCAGCTCAAACGATATCCGGGTCCGAGTGGAGTTTTCGTAAAAGAGATTAACAACCGTTTTACCTCGAAGGGGCGGAACCTTTTTGATCGGGCGATCAAGAATTTCCCGGAAACCAACCGAAGTGTCAAGGATCAGATCAAGATCCTCTTTGGATGTTCCTTCCAGTTGCAGAAGATGTCTGGATGAAAGAGCCATTATTTCCCCCCCCCTTTAGATTTCCCGGAGCTTTTCTTCTTTGCTTTCGCCGGATAGAGGTAAACCCCATCCTGCTCATCCCGCTCCTCGAAATAGACGCGTACATTATCCTCAAAGGAGGTTGGAATATTTTTGCCAACGTAATCGGCCCGGATTGGCAACTGCCGATGGCCACGATCAACCATGACTGCCAACTGAACCGAATCGGGTCGGCCAAATTCGATAATCTGGGATAAAGCGGCCCGGATCGTCCGTCCGGTGAAAAGAACATCATCGACTAAAATCATGTTTTTGCCGTCAATACCAAACATAATATCGGTCGCTCGCACCACCGGCTGATCGGGGTTAAAATTCAAATCATCACGGTACAGGCTAATATCCATCAAACCCAGAGGAACTTCGACTTTTTCAATCGCTGAAATAGCATCGACTAACCGCCTGGCCATGTTGGCTCCCCGCGTCAAAATCCCAACGACAACCAAAGACTCAGCACCGCCGTTATGCTCCAGTATTTCGTGAGCGATGCGGGTCAGCGCACGATCCATCTTGCGCTTATCCATTATTTCTACCGCATTTTTATTTTGCAAATGAAACCTCATTGTATGGATGAAACGGGGTGTTTCCCCTATTGAACGGCGCAACAAATGTGAAAATCAGAGATGTCAAAAATGAAAGGAAAGCAAGATATGTTCGGTTTTTTTCGTTCATTCTATGGTCCCTTATCGTCTCGCCGGATCGATTTAAAAGGTTCCTGACATAATAGGGATCAAGCAGAACAAGTCAAGCGGTAAATTGATCCAGTTCAAAAAGAAGGTCAGATTTCATCGTCTTAATTTGTGACAACCGGACCGAGTCAACCGACAAAAGTTCGGGTGGATGAATGATATTTGCAAAGCGGCTACTATTGAAAAATTCCATCGGAGGCAGAATATCTGCAATACTGCCATCCTTCAAAAAGGCGATTTTGTCAGCCAGATCGCCGATAACATTTGAGTTATGCGTTATGATGATGACCCCTTTTCCCGCCTCGGTCAACGACCGAACCATCTTGCGAAAAAGGATAATACCTGCTTCATCCAGACCACAGGTCGGCTCATCGAATATGATCAGATCAAATTCAAGCGCCAGAATAATTGCAAATGCCAACCGCCGGGCCTCTCCGCCTGACAGAGTAAATGGAGGACGACTGGCAAACCGCATAAAGTCAAGCCCGGCTGTTTCCATCCCATCACGCACCAGACCTGAAACCTGTTCATCTTTCAGACCTCGATTTCTCAATCCAAAGGCAATTTCGTCAAAACAGGTTTCGCGAAAAAACTGCCGCTCCGGTTGCTGAAAGGTCATTACCGCCCGCATCCCCTCGTTGGCCCAGCCAACCACACCTGATAAAGGTTTGTAAATCCCGGAGACAACCTGCGCCAAAGTTGATTTTCCACATCCCGATTGACCAACCAAACCAATCGTTTCACCCGAAAAGATCTCGAGTGACAACCGGTCAAGTACCGGTTTTTTTTGATCCCGATATGAAAACGATATCTCATCCAGACAAACTAAACGGTTCGGTTGATTCATGCCCACATTGGTCTGCGATGTGGCCGAAGTCGCACGAGGTGTCAGATACTTAAGAGGAGGTCGAAGGCCGGAACCAATAAATGGTTTGGGATCGCCAAAAACTTCAGACGGAGTTCCATCCCGGACGATCGCACCCTGCTTCAAAAAAATCACCCGATCGTAACGGTCGGCAATATCGGGAAACTGCGTTACCCGGATGATGGTCAGTTCCGGATTATCATCCACAATATTATCAAGCATCTCCTCTAAGATCAGTTCTCCCTGATAATCAAGAAAAGAGGCCGGTTCGTCGAGAAACAGGACCGGTCGGTCATCGATCAGAAGTGATGCCAAAGCCAACCTCTGCTTTTCTCCACCGGATAATCCCCAGACCGAATCGGATTGATATTGAAGCAGGTTGAATTTTTGCAGAAGTTCATCGACACTCGACCTGATCTGTTCAGGCGGGACATTTCTGTTTTCCAAAGAAAATGCCATCTCCCGCTCGACCGTCACCGCCACTAATCCATTATCCGGGTCCTGAAACAACATTCCAATCGGAGATATATTTGCAGGAATAGAAGCATCAATGCCATTGACGGTTATCGCACCATCAAACGGCTTGTGTATTCCGCATAGCAGTAGCCCCAAAGTAGTTTTGCCTGAACCGTTTGCTCCGATAATGGCGACTTTTTCCCCGCTATTGATCGTCATTGATAACTGATTGATAACCGTAGGGCAGCTGTCATTTGAATTGGAA
>JAUUYJ010000116.1 GCA_030588275.1 Candidatus Zixiibacteriota bacterium
CCGGGTTAATTGCCGGTTATGTCGTTCAGGCATTGTATATATATTTCCCGTTTCAAAAAATCGGATTGCAAAAATATATTAAGCTTAAATTTTGGAGCCATCATACTGACCGGTTCTTTGAAACGGCTATTATAATTATTTTGACCGCCGCCGGGATTCAACTGTTTTCGATGATTGATCGGTATCTGGCCTCCTCGATGGTTTCAGGTGTTGTCTCCGCTTTGGGTTACAGTTATCTAATCGTCCACCTCGCCGTTGACATCATGGCTTACGCTTTGGCGACCGCCATTTTCCCCTACCTAACCGATGCCTTTGCCAAAAAAGATACTGAATTGGCCGGTTATTTTCTCTTTCGAGGGGTTCTATTCTCGATTCTTCTGGCCCTTCCTTTCATGATCTCGTTTTGGTTTTTTGATAAAGAGATAATTATTCTGATCCTAAAGCGGGGTGCCTTTGATGATCGTTCGGTGCAGATGACCGGCGCTTTGGTCAAAGCTTTTTCGTGGGGGTTGGCGGGACAGTTTCTGTTTGTCTTTTTGGCTCGCGCCTTTTATGCGGCCCGACAAAACCGCTCGGTAATTGTTATCGTTGCCTGTGCTTTGGCCGTTAAAATAGGGGCGGCCTTGTTCTTGATTGAGCGATTTGATTTTACCGCTTTGCCGATATCGAGTAATATAGCTTACCTCTTCGCCGCAACAATCCTGTTGATTGTTGGAAATCGATCATTGGCGACAATTGACCACCGCCAGTATTTTACGTATTTTGTCAGGTTAGTCGCCGTCGGATTGGTTGGATATGGAGGGGCGTTGCTTTTGGATAGCCTGATTATAAATGGCAAAGACAGTTTTGCCCAACTTAGTTGGGCTTTGCCGTTGGTCCATGTTATCCTATTAGTGATAATGGGTGGAGTGGCTCATCTGTTAGGATTATTGAAATTGGCCACCCCTGTCAAAACGGTTGATAGATAGAGAAAATTTGTGACGGTTAAGATAAGTCATATTCCGTTTTATTCCAGACTTCCGATTGCCGATTGGAAGCTCCTTTTGGCAGGGTTGGGGTACGTTATCCCGGTCGCTCTGGCGCTGTTATTCAAACCGATTTTGGGGATATTGATTGCCCTGATTCCAATTGTTTTTCTTATCGTCAACTCGGGTCGTTGGGGAATTTATTTGCTGGTCGTCTCAAGCTTCCTGTTCTATCCGATCACCTTCGGGGTAACGATCCTTCCGGCCGATATCGCCGCCTTTATGTTGATTGCGGCTTACTTCATCGATATTTTTGTCAATGGTCGAAGCTATCGTGGGGGACGCCTTGTTTCGCTCTATGCCATTCTATTGGTTGTGTCGTTTATTTCGATTGCTCTTGAAGGGTTCACTCCGTTATCGGTCCGATTTTTTGCCCGACAATTGATCCTGTTTTTTACCTTTATGGCGGTGGCCCATTTTTCTCCTAAAATCAGTCTCCGCAGGATTTTTATTCTGTTTATTATGGCCGCCGTTCTGAACTCATCTTACTCATTGGTACAATTTCTTGGTGGGGGGATGCGATCATTTGGCTTGGCCGGTCATGGCTATGCTGATCATGTTATGCTGGCCCTTTTGATGGCTACCGGATTATTCCTTTTTTCCACCGATCTTCGGTCCAGGGTAATTTATGGCTTGAGTATCCTGATCGTTTGTGGTGGCTTGGCGGCAACCCAGACGAGGGCATCGGTAATTACCGCTGGCTGGGGTTTGGTTGTCCTGATTTTTCTTGCTTTGAAATCGGCCCGGCAGTTTGGGATTACGACGCCGCGAAAGAGTATCAAGTGGGCTACCGTTTTTATTTTGATTGCGATCCCGATTGCCGCCACCTATACGCCGGTATTTGATGGGATAGTTGCTCGCTTTGAGCGGTTTGGATTTCATGCGACCGGGACGATACTTCTCAGATGGGTGTTGTGGAAAGCGGCCTGGGCCGCCTTCCTGAAAAATCCGGTTTTTGGTATTGGAGCCGGAAATTTTGCCGAGGTTTATCGCTGGGTACCGGAGGTAAAATTCGATCATGTCTTTTATCTGGTATCGGGACTCAGTACCCATTTGGTTGTCTTAGCGGCGTTGGCCGAGACTGGCATAGTCGGCTTTATTTCTCTCGTCAGCTTTTTGGGCGGAGCTACACGAAAATCTTATCGAAGTTTTTCCAGAGCCCAAACGGAACCGGAAATTGTTAACCGCTTGCTACTTTTTATTATCGCTTTGGTTATGACCGGGTCGTCTTTTTATGCCGGTTCCTGGTTTTGGGGAAGCAATAGTTATCATCTGGCACTCTTTTTCGGTTTGATTGCGGCCCAGGGGATGAGCCCGATATCAGCCGAGAAGATTGAACCTGATCAACAATAAATGATGTGTCTATGAGGCATTTATGAAAATCGGGATGCTGGCCCAATCGGGGGCAGTTCATACAAAGAGGTGGTGTCAGGGCTTGTCACAGCGCGGTGATGATATCCTACTGATTTCAAACAGCGCTTTTCCGGGCCAGCCAATCGGTGAACGGATTAAAACTGTCGTATTGCCCGGCAGTTCGTCCCTCTCCTACTTTTATAATTTACCGCGCGTCAGGCGTTTGTTAAAAGATTTCAAACCGGATATTGTCCATACCCATTATGCCACCGGCTATGGTTTGTGGGGTGCGATGCAGAATGTTGCTCCGTTGGTTGTAACCGCGTGGGGTACCGATATCGCCGATGCCGCATCGGGGAAATTTATTGTTGCTAATATCGTGCGACATGCCTTGAAAAAAGCGGTAGCAGTTACCGCCCCCAGTCAATATTTACTCGACGCGGCGATCAAATTTGAGCCAGAGGTAAATTCCAAAGGACACCATATCCCATTCGGATTGGAGCTCAATGAAAATTTTCAACCGAGTGAAAATATTTCGAATGACAATGTTCAGTTTATATTTTCAAAACAGTTTTATCCGATCTATGCCCCGCAGTTGGTTCTGCGCGCTTTCGCCCAGGCGAGTCGCGTTGTTCCCTCTATCTCGCTTGTTATGATGGGCGGAGGACCACTCAAAGAGGAGATGGTTCGGTTGACCGACGATCTGAATATTACAGCGTCGGTAACGATTCGCGACTGGACAAAAATGGATCAGGCTCAGGAGATAATCGCTCGATCAGATATTATGGTGATGCCTTCGCATCATGAATCATTTGGGGTTGCCGCGCTGGAAGCGGCCTCGTTCGGTTTACCGGTCATCGCAACGCAGGTGGGGGGGATCCCAGAAGTTGTCGAGCATAATCAAACCGGCCTGTTAATCCCTCCGGGAGATGTTGAAGCATTGACTACGGCGATGATAACTCTCGCCAAAGATAAGTCCATCCGAATTAAAATGGGCCAGGCCGGGCGGGCCATGGTTAGAAGCAAGTACAATTTTTCAGACAACATTGATCAAATGCGACAACTGTACCAGGAAATATTGAGGCGCTGATGAGGATCAGGTTTGTATCGTTATATTTTTCCCCCGAATCGGGTGCGGCCCAAAGGCGGCTTTCCGACCTGGTTCGGATATTGGTCCAATCCGGGGGGCAAGGGGCGGGGAGTGAGGCAGGGCATGAGATCACCGTCTTAACCGGGTTTCCCAATTATCCGTCAGGAATCAAACCGGTCGGGTACCGTAAGCGTCTGTTCATGATCGAAAAAAAGGATGGCTATCGGATCGTTCGGGTGCCGCATTATGTAGCGCCCAATCGTGGCTTTTTCAAAAGGTTAATGATTCATATCAGTTTTGCAATTTCTGCATCGCTGGTGACGCCGTTTTTAAAACGGGACGATATTGTTTATCTGGAATCTCCACCACTTTTCAACGGCTTCATCGGTTTGGTCGGTCGGTGGTTTCGACGCATTCCGTATCTGTTTAACGTCGCCGACCTGTGGCCGCAAACGGCGGTCGAAATGGGACTTCTAAAAAACAGAGCGGTAATATCTTTTTCAGAAGCACTCGAAAAACTGTTTTATAATCAGTCGGCCAAAATTCTGGCGATAACGGCTGGTTTGCAAAAATCACTTTTATCACGCGGTTATCCGGAGCAAAAAGTCCCCCTGATAACCAACGGTGTTGATTGCGATCAGTTCGATTCTGATATTGAACCTGATACCGAACTTTCAAGCTATCGTCCTGATGGTGGCCTATTGGTTATATATGCCGGGACACATGGGTTGATCTATTCTCTTGATACACTTCTCGAAGCTGCCCAAAAAATGTTGGATGAGCCGATTCATTTTTTGATGATTGGCGATGGGGCGGACAAAACCCGGCTGGTTGATCTGGCCCAAAACATGAAGCTTACCAATGTCACCTTTCTACCACCATATCAGCCGGAAGATATGCCGTCGGTTTTTCGAACGGCGGATGTGACCGTTGTTTCCCTAAGAGATTTGCCAATATCAAACGCCATCATGCCGGTAAAATGTTTTGAAATTATGGCCTCGGCCATTCCGGTAATACTTGCGGCACGAGGTGAGATGGCAGGGCATATTTATGTATCAGGGGGTGGTTCGGTGATTGATCCGGAGCGGGTCGATCGTTTGACCGCCGAGCTTAGAAAGTACGGCAAAATGAGTATCGCTGAGCGGAGGGAGATCGGTCTTCAGGGTCGGGCCTATGTGATGCGTCATTTTTCAAGACAAAAAACGGTACGAGAGCTTGAGTTCATCATGGAAGAGGTGGTTGCCGGTGGGAGGTGAGCGTCAGCGGATTGATTCCGTCTATGCCGACCGAGAACAACTAAGCGATCGTTATTCGCTGGCAAACCGGGGGAACAGGTATAACCACGAACAGATGCTAACCTGCATCAGGCAACTGTTGGCCGATGCCGATATCAACGTTGCATCTACAAACTGGCTTGATCTTGGTTCCGGTGAAATGGGGCTGTTTGACGATCTGGCCGACCTCGGATTTGACAGATCACGATCTGTCGCCAGCGATATTTTGCTTTGGCGTCTGAAGAAGGGACGAAACGTTGGTCGCACTCATCATGCCATAACCGCCTCAGCCTGCCAGCTTCCTTTTTCTGACAATAGTTTTGATCTGGTTAGTCAGTTTACGATGATGACTTCAATCCTCGATCCGATTTTGAAAAAAGAGATTGCGGGCGATATCATTCGGGTCCTTAAACCGGGAGGGTATCTGCTCTGGTACGATTTTCAGGTCAACAATCCGGGCAACCAAAGCACCCGGGCAATTGGCCGAAAAGAACTGCAGACACTCTTTGGTTCACTTGAGATGAACATCAAGAAAACCACCCTGCTTCCCCCGTTGGCCAGAAAAATTGGTCCTGTTTCGGATCGATTGTTGAAATTCCTTAATATCTTTCCTATGTTGAGGACTCATTATCTGGCTTTGATAGGACCAAAATTATGAGTGGCAAAAAAAAGAATAATGCAATAACGGCAGTTCCTTTTTACAGGCAGTCATTCGGCGGGGACGAATACCGGGAAATCAAAGATACGATTCAATCCGGTTGGGTTACCACCGGGAAAAAAACGAAAATGCTGGAAGAGGCGATCGCCGGTTACCTCGGTTCCAAATATACGATAGCGACCAACTCCTGTACATCGGCCATGCATCTTTTGCTGTCAGCCAGCGGTATCAAGGCGGGAGACGAAGTAGTAACGACCCCCTATACTTTTGCCTCCACCAGCGAGGCGATTCTATACACCGGAGCCAAACCGGTCTATGTCGACATCGATTACGAAACGCTCAACCTGACCCCGGAAGCGACAGCCCAAAAAATCGGGCGCAAAACCAGGGCACTGTTACCGGTTCATATCGCCGGATTCCCACTTGATATGACCAGCTTCTCCAAGCTGGCCCGATCCAAAAAAGTCAAACTGTTCGACGATGCCGCCCATGCGATTGGTACATCATACAAGGGGAAGAAAATCGGCAGCATCGGTGATGGATCAGCTTTCAGCTTTTATGCAACGAAGAATCTGACAACAGGCGAAGGTGGAATGGTCTCGACCCAGAATAAACGATTTGCCGAAAAGATCAGACTTCTGTCATTGCACGGGATGAGTAAAGGGGCCTGGAAGAGGTACTCAGCCGGTGGAAGCTGGCGTTACGATATCTCAGAATTGGGATACAAATACAACATGTCCGATTTGGTCGCATCACTCGGACTGGCGCAGTTCAAAAAATTTGACAGCTTTCAAAAAAAACGAACCACAGCCGCCGCTCGGTATATAGATAACCTCTCCAATTTTGATGCCATCAAACTCCCGACCGTTCCAAACATTGCATCCGGTTCAACCCATGCCTGGCATCTGTTTTTGATGCGGCTCCGATTAGACCGTCTCAAAATCGATCGGGATCAATTTATTGAAGAGATTAAAAAATATAACATCGGAATCTCGGTACATTTTATACCACTTTTTTACCAGAGCTATTATGCGACGCGGTTCAAGCTGACCCCCAAGCAGTTTCCCAATGCTGACCTGGCTTTTCAAGAAGTGATAACTTTGCCGTTGTATCCCGACATAAAGCGGGCCGAAATTGATTATGTCTGCGATGCCGTAGGACAGATTTGTAAAAAGTATCGGCGATGAAGCGGCTCTTTGATCTGTCTGCCTCCCTAATCGGGATTGTTTTACTCTTACCGATATTTGTTATCCTGAGTCTGTTGATTTTGCTGACGATGGGGCTCCCGATCATATTCAAACAAAAACGAGTCGGAAAAAACGAAGTCATTTTTGAAATTTACAAGTTCCGAACGATGGTGACCGATGCCCCTGAAAGGGGCCCCTCTTTTACAACCGGGGGAGACCCCCGCATAACCCCGCTCGGAAAAAAATTGCGCCGTCACAAAATTGACGAACTGCCCCAACTGTTCAATGTCCTGAAAGGGGAGATGTCGCTTGTTGGTCCTCGCCCGGAAGTACCGGAATTTGTCAGTCATTACAACGATGAGCAGAGGCAGGTTTTGTCGGTTCGTCCCGGCCTGACCGACCCGGCTTCAATCGTTTATCATGATGAAGAGACGATCCTGTCTCACTTTGATAATGCGCAAGAGGCATACTTAAAAAAGATAATGCCGGCCAAACTGAAGCTAAATCTGGCTTATCTAAAAAAGGCCAGTTTCCGAGCCGATTTAGGACTAATTTTCAAAACGATTGGACGACTGTTTTCTTTGAGGTAGTCACTTGCCCTCCAAGGCTTTTTTGTTATATTTGAAAGCTGAAATTAAACTGATATGGTGCGACGACGATATACATATATTCTGGCGATGGCCGACTTTATCGCCTTCAACCTGGTTTCATTCGGTCTGGTTTTTCTCCGACCCGAAATCAGGTCTATTTATGGTGATGGCTGGCTGGCGAATATTTTTCCGGTATTAATTTCACTCATTTTAGTTAGTCTTCTGGCGCTCTTTCGTCAATATCGCTTTCGCCCTCGTGACCGGTTTTTTCGCCAATTCATGGGTGCCTTCAACGTCGTGACTCTCGGCTTTTTGCTTATCATCATAATCAGCCTTGACATCGGAGGGGCCGTTTCGACCCAACGGGGTAATCTGGTACTATTTCTGTCAGGCCTTCTGATCGCCGCGGCATTATCCCGAATAATTATCTATTATAATTTTGGTCGTGGTCCCGATTTTTCGCTCAAAGAACCGGTTGTATTAAAAAATGGAAATAGTAG
>JAUUYJ010000376.1 GCA_030588275.1 Candidatus Zixiibacteriota bacterium
TTGAAAAATTTACTATCTTGAGACAACCCCCTTATGTAGAAAAACTTTGTAAATTGATGGCCGATGCCTTTCGAGGTGATAAGATTGAATTGGTCGTCGGACCGACAACTGGTGGTGTCCTGATAGCTTACGAAGTTGCCAAAAGTTTAGGTGTCGATTCGATTTATGCCGAAGCTGGGGATGATGGGAAATCCAGAGTTTTCAAACGTGGTTTTTCAATCGATCCCGGCACCAGGGTTCTAATCGTCGATGATATTATGACGACCGGTCGTTCGCTCTTTGAAGTGATTGATTTGTGCCGTACCTATTCTGCCGAGATTTCTGGGCTGGGTGTCCTGCTTGATCGCTCCGGGGGAAAGATAAAATTCGAAAGCCCGCTCAAAGCGTTGGCGACCGTGTCGGCTGACAGTTGGGAGGAGGCGGAATGCCCTATGTGTATCAAAGGAGAGGCATTAACCCAGCGGGGCAGTCGCCGGATGGTTTAAATTGAACAACTTGATCTGGTATTCGTCAAAGCAAGTGAGTCAAATATGAAAAAAATATCTGTCGTAATAATATTTCTGCTGGTTCTGATCGCTGCGCCGGCTGTGGGACAAGTAACCGATAAGTTGCCCCTCAGGTTTGGAATTAAGCTGGGCTTTAATCTGGCCAATGTCACCAATTACCCCGGCAGTACCGATTCTCGAACCGCCTATGTTGCTGGTATCATGGTGATGAGCAAAAAAAGCCCCCTCTTGTCATATCAGATTGAACTGCTTCTGTCCGGCAAGGGGTTTGAGCGTGACGATTTGGCAGATTCTGCAAATCCGGTTAGGTTGACAACAAGGCTTACATATCTTGAAGTACCAATCATGATTCGTCTGAAAATTCCTATACCGGGAAAATACCGACCATTCTTAATCGGTGGTGGTTTTATGGCCATACGTATGAAGGAGTCGGTATTGATTAAGCAAGGTCTGGTAGAGCGTGTCTTTGAAGATGATAAGTCCCAAAAGTCTGAACTGGGTTATATCTTTGGGGGTGGCCTCGAAATCAAAGCAGGGAATTCTGCCATTATTATTGAAGCTCGTATTGAAAAGAGCATCACCAATTCGTTGACAGATATCGATTCTCAAAACAACATCTTCGATTCTAAAAATGAACTGTTATCGATTCAATTTGGCTACCTTTGGTAAGGATCGAAGACAAACATTTCCCCACCGAAATCGATATATAATACCAATCATATCTTGCCTCGCGCGAGGTGTCATGTTATTATGGCCGATGAGCAGTAATTCAAAAAATCAAACGGAGATTTACTAAGATGGGCGAAAAATATATTTTTCATATGCAGGATGTCAATAAATTCTATGGACAGAAACAGGTACTGAAAGAGATCAATCTCAGTTTTTATCCTGGGGCAAAAATTGGCATCGTCGGTGAAAACGGCTCCGGTAAATCGACCGTTCTGCGCATCATGGCTGGGTTGGAAACAGAAATTCAGGGGGATGCATTGTTAACCGCCGGTTTTACCGTCGGAATCGTTGAGCAGGAACCGACGCTTGATCCCGACCTGACCGTTCACCAAACGGTCGAATTGGCTTTTGTCGAAACCAAGGCGCTTTTGGATGAGTACAACCAACTGGCCGAAAAGATGGCCACACCGATGGATGATGATGCGATGCAAAAAGCGATGGATCGCATGGGAGTGCTTCAGGATAAAATTGATTCCATCGATGCCTGGAACCTTGATCAACAGATCCAGATGGCCGCCGATGCTTTGTGCTTACCGGATGATGACCGCATCGTCGGAACTCTCTCCGGTGGTGAAAAAA
>JAUUYJ010000304.1 GCA_030588275.1 Candidatus Zixiibacteriota bacterium
GCGATTGATGATCAACAGATGATCCTTGACCTTTTGGCCGGAATATGCCAGTCGCTGGGAGTAAATTTGCAGACTGAGCGGGACCCCCGGCGAGGAATTGAAATAATAAAGCATAATAAATACGATATTGTTATGGTTGATCTGGTTATGGGTCAAATTTCCGGCTGGGATGTGGCGGCTGAGGTCAAAAAATACTCCCCCGATACGCCGGTAATCATGATGACCGGTTGGGGGATTGATATTTCCGAGCAAGATGTAGCTGATCGAGGGGTTGATTTTACGCTGTCCAAGCCGTTTAAAATTGAGCAATTGACCGAGATAATCCAGCGGGCGGCCCGAAAATACATTTCTTACTAGCCTTTTTCTAAATCATTTTTCCAAACTGCCGATATTCATATAGAACACAAACTTAGAGCACCCTTTACATTTCGGGATTGGTTATGAAAGAGTTGAAATTTATCGAAAAAATCAGAAGCGAAGAATCGCTTCTTTCTTTGCCTCAAAGCCTCTCAAAAATCCTTACGATGGTTGGGTCGGAAGATTATTCGCTTGAAGATCTGTCTAATGTAATCATGCAGGACCCCGGCTTGACGAGTAAGGTGCTGAAAATGGCCAATTCGTCATTTTATAGTAGCCGTTCTCAAATATCTTCGGTACATCAGGCGACGCTTGTTTTGGGTGGATTACAGGTAAAATGTTTGGCTCTTTCTGCCTCTGTTTTTCGGGCTGAACTTCTGGAAACAAAATATCATATTGATATCAAAGTGTTGTTTAGCCACTTTATCTCTGTGGCCCTCGGTGCCAAGGCAATAGCAGAAGAGCTTGGCTCCAAAAGCCCGGAAGAGGCGTTCACCGCTGGTCTGCTTCATGATATTGGGTTGGTTTATCTTATCCATCATTTTGCGGAAGATTATCAGGAGGTAGTGGAAAATTCACACAAGTATATTTCGATAGATCGGGCCGAGCAGGAAATATTGGGCGTTGACCATACTCAATTGGGTCAGATGTTGGCCGAAAAATGGAATTTCCCCAAACATCTTTGCCAAGCTATTGGGGAGCATCACAAAAAACCGGGCGATTCAACCGATCCGGATATTGTCAACTCTGTTCAGCTCTCAGCTCTAATTAATAAGCCGGTTTTTAAAGCCAACTCCGATAGCCTGGAACTTCGTATCGCTGACATGAGTGCTTTGGCGGCGATGATGAAGATTGATCGCCAGCGTTTGGATGATATTTCCCATGAAACCCTAAAGGAAACGATTGCCGTTGCCGGATATATGGGGATTGATATCGGTGATCCGATTGAGGTTTTGGGAAGAGCTAATCGCGAGCTTTACAACTCTTATATGACTATTGAAAGTTTATTCCGTGAGAGGCAGGAGCTGTCCAGGAGAATTCTTGTGGATGAACGAAAGACGGCAATGATTGACTCCAAAAATATTGCGATCGCGACCCTTTCTCACTATCTCAATAATGCCACAATGGCAATTTCCGGTCGAGCCCAAATGCTGAAAATGCTTGAAGACAAAGGTGATATCACCGATAAGAAAGATCGCCTGAAATCGATTGTAAAAGTCCTCGATAATTCGGTCAAAAAAATCATGGCAGTTTTGCAGGAGTTGCGGGAGTTGACCAATCTTGAGGAGATGGAAAAATACTCCGAATCAAAGGCTCTGAACTTCGATGATCGAATCAAAGAGCGGATGGAAAAAATGGATTTGGCCGAAGAAATGGTTTTGGAAAAGCAAGACTTCTAAAAAATAATAAACATTATTATTGCTGATATCGATTCTTTTTTATTATTATAGGGGCCATATAAGGAGAATATATGCTTCGGTTTTGTACCGCAGGCGAATCGCACGGTCGCTCGTTGGTTGGGTTGATCGAATCTTTCCCGGCCGGATTTGAAATATCACTGGAAAAAATAAATCTCCAGATGGATCGCCGGCGCAAGGGGTATGGTCGGGGTAAAAGAATGGAGATCGAAAGCGATCAGGTTACCATCCTGTCCGGTTTGCGCCAGGGAATCACCATCGGGTCGCCAATTGCCTGTCTGATTGAAAACAAAGACTGGACTAATTGGAAAAATATTATGGACCCGTTTAAGCCAATTCCAAGCCGCTTGTCGCCCAGCGAAAAAAAACTTGCCTTTGATGTTACCAGACCCAGACCGGGGCATGCCGATTTGTCGGGGGCGATCAAATATGATACCCACAACCTGCGTAATGTTCTTGAGCGAGCTTCGGCCAGAGAGACTGCCGCCCGGGTTGCCTGTGGAGCGATTGCACGGCAGTTGCTTGAGTTTTTTGATATTCGTATAGCGTCGCATGTTGTTTCTATAGGTAAAGTCAGGCTGGGAGCCAAAAAATTCAGTTTTGAAGAGATGGAGCAAAATTCTGATAACTCTCCGGTCCGTTGTCTCGATTCGCAAAAATCAAAAATGATGATTGAGGAGATCAGGCAGGCCAAGAAGAACCGGGATACGCTTGGTGGAATCTTCGAAGTTCGGGTAAAAAACGTGCCGGTTGGCTTGGGGTCGAACGCCCAATGGTCGGATCGCCTTGATGCTGAGTTGGCGCGTGGGATGATGTCGATTCAATCGGTCAAGGGGGTCGAGATTGGTGACGGGTTTGCCTCGGCTGGAAAACCGGGTTCAATAGTTCATGACCGGATTTATCGTGACAAGTCTGACAGTTTCAAAATAAGTAAATTTTATAAACGAACGACGAACAATGCCGGTGGCGTTGAAGGTGGGATGTCGAATGGAAGCGAAATCGTAATCCGGGCCGCCTGCAAACCGATCTCAACATTGATGCAACCGGTTGCTACCGTGGATTTAAAAACGGGTCAGAAGGCGGAAGCAATCGTCGAACGATCGGACGTTTGCGTCATTCCGGCGGCGGCGGTGGTCGGTGAGGCGATGGCGGCTATGGTCATTGCATCGGCGTTGACAGAGATATTTGGTGGCGAATCGCGACGGGCCATGGAGGCCGGATTTTCCGAATATTTGCAAAGGGAGTTTTGAAAAGATGAAAACTACGGTAGTGGGAAACTATCCCAAGATA
>JAUUYJ010000219.1 GCA_030588275.1 Candidatus Zixiibacteriota bacterium
CATGACAACCTCTTCTTCCTCTTTTTGGTTGGGGTAATCGACGATAACGTTGAACATAAACCGATCCAACTGCGCTTCCGGGAGCGGATAGGTTCCTTCTTGCTCAATCGGGTTTTGTGTCGCCAGAACGAAAAACGGCTCATCCAGCTTGAATGTATGTCCAGCCGCAGTCACTTCATGTTCCTGCATCGCTTGCAACAGCGCGGCCTGCGTTTTCGGAGGAGTCCGGTTGATCTCGTCCGCCAGAATGATATTAGCAAATACGGGACCTTTGACAAAGCGAAACTCCCGCTTGCCGGTCGTGTGATCCTCTTCGATGATTTCGGTTCCGGTGATGTCGGATGGCATCAAATCGGGTGTGAACTGGATGCGGGAAAATTTGAGATCGAGAATCCGGGCCAATGTTGATATCAAAAGGGTTTTGGCCAGGCCAGGTACGCCGACTAAGAGGCAATGCCCCTGTGACAAAAGGGCGATAAGAAGTTGTTCAACAACATCTTCCTGCCCGATGATGACCTTCCCGATTTCTTTTTTGATCTGCTCGTACGACCCCCGAAGATTATTTACAGCGGCAATATCGTCAACCTTATGATCAGGCATTCATCCTCCAGATGGCAAATTCAGACATTCAACAGGCGATTACCCATCTTTTACAGATGAGTAATCGGATCGACTCAAAAAATAGGCAACATTGCCCCAATTTGTTAACCTCAACGGGCGCTTAAGATTGTGGATAAACCCTTGGACCGGCCTTTATTCGGGTCGGCTAAAGGAATGATAGCACGGCAGTTACCCGCTTTTCCACAAACTCGGTCAGGTTGTCAACATTACTGCTTGATACTCGGGGCGGTCTCTTTGCGAACTTTGGAGGCGGCGTCTGAGTATTTGTTCCCCTGTGGATGCAATTCCTTCATATTACACGATCCACAGAAAATTGCACCCTGCTCAATAACCAGAGATTTGGTTCGGATATCTCCCGAAATCTCAGCTTTGGCTTGGAGTTCAACTTTTTCGGAAGCGATAATGTTTCCGGCAACCTTGCCGGAAACTATCGCATTTTTGCAATTAACTTCGGCATCGATGTCGCCTGAGTTGCCAACGGTCACAGTATCGGTGCTGTTGACTTTGCCCTTAATGGTCCCGTCGATCCTCAGCGGTCCCTTGACGTCGATGGTTCCGGTGATAACCGAATCCTTGCCAATGATGGTGTCGATTTTTCCGTCCATTTTGACACTTTCTTCTTTTTTAGTTTGTTTGAATTTCATGACCTGTAAATTCTATAGGGTTAATTGGTTTTCCATTTATTCTAATCTCATAATGCACATGGGGCGCACTCGACCGGCCGGTGTTTCCGGATAAGGCTATTTTCTGCCCGGCAAAAACGGTATCCCCAACCTGCACCAAAAGAATGCTGTTGTGCGCATAAACAGTTTCGATGCTATCACTACTTTTGATAATTACCATCTGTCCATACTCAATATCTTCACCGGCCATTGTGACGGTGCCAAAGGCGGTCGCCAAAACGTCGGTCCCTTCCGGGAGGGCCAGATCAATCCCAAGATGCTTCTTTCCCTCGGTAGCGATGTAGCCGCGCGTTACCCAACCGGCCGCCGGAAGACCAGAAGGGATGACGTCGGTCGGCGAACCAGACCTAACCAGCCGAGCCGGAACAACTCCGTCCGGTTGGTCAGGGGCAAAATCGTCGTCGGCATAAAGGTCGGCCAACAAGGTTGGGTCGAGACCGGAGACATCCATCATCTTGGTCAGTACGTATCGAGTCTTCAAAAGTTTTTGCGTTTTGTAATCCAGAGCGATCGAAAGCGAATCGTTGGTGGCGGATAATCTGGATGCGGTAGTGGCCCGTTCGATAATTTCATAATTAAACCAGATGTATATGACTGGAGCAATAAGAACCAAACCGGCCAAGGTCAGGATTGCCGGTAATATCCACGATACCATGCGAAAGCGGCGCGGCTCGTTGTTGTCGTCGGGGACCAAAATAATTGTCAGTTTTTTACTTGGCATCCATTCCCTTACGCAATCTTTCGCATCAAATCCAGAATGCGATTTAAATCTTCGTTACCATAGTACTCGACCTCAATGCGACCTTTCTTGAGCCCTGGAGTAATTTTTACCGAAGTTCCCAGAAGATGTTTCATAAATGTTTCCGCTTCCTCAACTTCGGGTGGTTGACGTTTGACGACCAGGCGACGCCGTTTCCCTTTGCGCGATATCGCTTCGACCTGACGAACGGTCAAAGACTCGCTTAAGATACGGGCGGCGATTTTCTCTCGCATACCGGGGTCGGTTACCGACAAAACGGCTCGCGCGTGCCCTTCGGAAAGCTTCCCCTCGGAGATGAGTTTTTGGATATTTACCGGAAGGGTCAAGAGCCTTAAGGTGTTGGCGACCGATGCTCGATTTTTGCCGAGACGGTCGGCCAGCTCGATCTGAGTCCAATCGCATTTGGATAGCAAAGCTCGATAAGCATTAGCCGTTTCTATCGGGTTGAGATCTTCGCGCTGGATATTTTCGATCAAGGCCATCTCAAGGATGCTGGCGTCGGTTGCCGATTCAATAATCATCGCCGGGACGGCATCCATTGCGGCCATTTTGGCGGCCCGATAACGCCTTTCGCCAGCAACCAAAATATATTCGCTTCCTTGCCTCTTGACCAAAATCGGTTGTAGCATCCCATTTACCTTAAACGAATCGGCCAATTCGCGCAGTTTTGCTTCGTCAAACGATTTGCGTGGTTGATTTGGGTTCGGTACGATTCTGTTTAGAGGTATCGGCCTTAGTTGTCCCTCACCCTCTTTTGGTGTGGATTCGGTGGATATCGGGATCAACGCTTCCAGACCGCGTCCCAGTGCAATTTTACCCATGACCCATGACCTCCTTGGCTAATGAAATATAATTTTGCGCACCGGTCGAAAGAATGTCGTACAGTATTATCGGTTTTCCAAAACTGGGCGCTTCGGAGAGCCGCACGTTGCGGCTGATGGTGGTGCTGTATACTTTATCGGGGAAAAACTTGCGCGTCTCGTCAGCTACCTGACGCGATAAGTTGAGACGCATATCAAACATAGTTAAAAGGACCCCTTCAATCGCCAAGTCGGGATTTAGGTGTCTTTGAACAAGGGTAATAGAATTTAATAACTGACCCATACCTTCCAGAGCGTAATACTCGCATTGTATCGGAATCAAAACCGAATCTGCGGCGGTCAAGGTATTCAGAGTCAGAAGCCCCAAGGAAGGAGGGCAATCTATAATAATATAGTCGTATTCCTCTTTTAAGCCACGCGTCGCCTCTTTTAAAATATGCTCCCGCGCTACCATGGGCACCAGCTCAACCTCCGCACCGGCCAGTCGCATATGAGACGGTAGAAGGTTGAGGTACGGCAGGGCGGTCGCTCTTATCGCCTGATGTGCAGGAATTTTATTTATAATCACTTCATATATAGTCGGAGCATCTTCTTTGGAAAAGTAACCAAGCCCGGATGATGAATTGGCCTGTGGATCGATGTCGATGAGAAGCGTTTTCTTTTCTGCCGCGGCCAGACAGGAGGCTAAATTAATAGCGGTGGTGGTTTTACCCACGCCTCCTTTCTGATTGGCTACGGCCATAATCTTTCCCATACCACTCCCTGGTCTCAAATTATCCTGTCAACGGGATGAATATTAAGATATTGAATGGTTGGGTGCAAACTTTTTTTTGATGTTTTTTTAGAAAACCTGCGAAACGTAGTCAGTTAAGATATTTTTTCTTATCCCGCTTGTCGGGGCGTATCCCCCTGCGGGACTAATTTAATTCGATTTTTAGAATAGTTTTGCAGGGCTGGTCATCCAACCGGTATTCAATAACTTCGGAGGGGAAATCAGCCGCGATCTCTTGGTGCGATTCCTCTGGAGGGTTAATCAAAATCAGACTGGCGTCGGGTGCCGCCAGCCTCAGCATCTGTTTTATCTCACGCTGGCCGATAGTGACCTGCCTTGAGGAAAACAGGCAGAATCTGTTATTACTCTCCACCGAGGAGAAGGAGGCAAGGTCAAGCGGAATTGACCCAGCCTTGAGACCGAGGCGGCTCAGAGTGAGGGCGATAAAGTCTGATTTTTTACCGGATCTCTCCAAAAAGGTTAGATCTAACCGAGGATAGGCAATCAGCCAGGGGAGAGCCGGGATTCCCCATCCAGATCCGATATCGAGTATCGGTCCGGATTCAGAATTAATCAAACCGAGGGCGCAGGGGATCAGCGATTCTCCGATGAGCGTTCGGAGGTCAGTCTCTTTCAAATTTCTGGAATATAGATTAAACCGTTGGTTGGCGCCGACCACTTCAGCAATCAACCGTTCCGTCAATGATGAGTCGAGAAACTGTTCGATCAGGCTTTCAGATTTGAAATTCATCTCAATCGCAATGTTTCACGTGAAACAATCCTGCCGACAGATGCGGAAAAATTGCTTAGGCTCGCTTCAGATAAATGGTCAAGACCGCTATATCAGAAGGGGTTACTCCTTCAATACGACCAGCCTGCCCAAGTGTCGTTGGTTTGAATCGAGTCAGTTTCTCAACTGCCTCGGTCTTTAACCCGGTCATCCCTTTGAAGTCGATCTCTACCGGGATTC
Organism: Candidatus Zixiibacteriota bacterium; assembly: GCA_030588275.1. Classification (GTDB taxonomy): domain Bacteria; phylum Zixibacteria; class MSB-5A5; order GN15; family JAAZOE01; genus JAUUYJ01. The sequence goes on from JAUUYJ010000219.1 coordinate 4,628, forward strand.
GGACCATTTCGTTTCTCTTATGTTTGTTAATCTCTGACTGCTGTCTTTC
>JAUUYJ010000385.1 GCA_030588275.1 Candidatus Zixiibacteriota bacterium
AAACCCAATGAGAGGCCCAAAGGTGCCTATATAATTGTGATCCGAATAACATACGATAAATAGGCCTTCACTTTTCTGATTTTGCCAATAAAGACCCCTTCCATACCTCATTCTAAATATACTGCTACTTATCTCACTCCTGGGTATTTTGATTGCTGATGTGTCACCCAACAAATGCACAAGGGTAGTGTCATTGTAGATTTCAGAGAGCCAACCGGCCCTAAAAAGGTCAGTGCCAGACAATTCCTTTAGAATTTCTCCATCTTCTGAATACCATGTAATTGTTTGAGTCTTCTTGCCTCCAAAATAAACCTCTCGTGATTGGACATAGGGCCATATCCACGTTTGTGATGAAGTGGCCACTATTTTTCCAGGGAATATGTGCGGCTTTTTGATTATGCTCGGTCGTCCAGAAATGGCCGGTTGCCACATGCTAAACATCAAAGATAATAATGATATGGATAACATTGCCGTTCTAACGATTTGACTGATTTTCATAATTCCCTCCCTTTTAATAAAAGACGGGCAAACAGACCATAACATCTAAATAAATATATATAATATCGATTTTCGCAATGATCAATTCTATATTTTGTCAGGAGCCATAAGTGCCTGTCAGGAGCGCAGGGCTCCTGACCTACGCTCTAACGACCCTTGCAATGAATTCTCTAATCAAAAAACCGCCTATGAAATTAATCATAAGCGGTTAATTGATAAACCTATCTAAAACTAAATCTATCCTACGTACCCATCTCCCAGGAAGCGAGATACTCTTTCTGTTCGGCGGTCAGCTTATCGATTTTGATACCCATCGAATCAAGCTTCATTTTCGCGATCAGATTATCCAGTTTTTCTGGCAGGATATGGACGTCATTGGACAATGGAGTTTTCAGCTTCAACAAATACTCCGCCCCCAACGCCTGGTTGGCAAACGACATATCCATCACCACCGCCGGATGTCCCTCAGCTGATGTCAAATTGATCAATCGCCCTTCACCCAGAACATTGATTCGGTTCCGATTCATAAGGGTGTATTGATCGACAAACTGACGAACATTTTTGACCGAACGGGACATTTTTTTGAGACCATCCAGATCCAGCTCAACGTTGAAGTGACCGCTGTTTGAAACCAACGCACCATCTTTCATCTTAACAAAATGCTCCGGGCGGATGACGTTGATATCTCCGGTTAAGGTACAGAAAATATCTCCCAGCGGAGCCGCTTTGGCCATCGTCATCACACGAAAGCCATCCATCGCCGCTTCGATAGCCTTGATCGCATCAACTTCGGTAACAATAACTTTGGCACCCATCCCAGCGGCCCGAACCGCCAAACCACGTCCGCACCAACCGTATCCGGCGATGACAAAGGTCGTCCCGGCGATCAGTTGGTTGGTCGCTCGGATAATGCCGTCGAGAGTCGATTGCCCCGTTCCGTAACGGTTGTCAAAGAAATGTTTCGTCCGTGAATCGTTAACGGCGATTACCGGAAATTTGAGAGCACCATCATTGGCCATCGCCCGCAAGCGAATAACACCGGTCGTCGTCTCTTCGGTTCCGGCCACGACATGCTCAAGAAGTTCTTTGCGCTGTGAATGCAGAGTCGAAACCAGATCGGCTCCATCATCCATCGTGATGTGCGGC
>JAUUYJ010000129.1 GCA_030588275.1 Candidatus Zixiibacteriota bacterium
ATTGTCCTTGATGGGATATTCGCCAAGCTTGTTGTGGGTCGGGCTATTACCTATATGGAAGGTATGGTAATTCGGATGGATATGATGGAAGCATCCTTCGACAGTAGCTACGCCCCTTGCTCCCCGAGTCAACCGGCCGAATCGGTGTTTGTAATGTGCAACGTGCAACTACTGATCTGGGAAGATCAACTCAAAATGCACATTTACCCGGACATGCAACACCCCGGCTCGTTTATTGAACTGGGCGCAGGTTTTACGTTTACTGTACCTCCGCATGAATCGGTGCCACCTCTTACCGATACGATAGCCTTCCCATCACTCGAACCATATATTACCAGTCCGGCTTTTATGGATACGGTTTCTCGCAGCTCAGGATTAACGATTAGCTGGGCCAATTCCGGAGCAGGTACAGTTGAATTGATAATGATGGGTATTGCCGAGGATTCTGTTTTATTTGTGGAAACCGAAAATGATGGAAGTTATACACTGACGCCATCTCAAACCGGCTCGCTGACTCCGGGAATGTATTTCATTGTCCTGAACTATTACAACAAGCATCCATTATTGGTTGCCGGATATGACCCTCGTAGCTTCATTGCCGGACGAGTGATGAGTACGGTGATGGTTACTTTGAATTGATTCTGTACTAAAATTAGAACCCGATGTAGACAGACTACGTCGGGTTATTGTTTTTTTATCTAAAAGTTACTCATGACCGGATATTATTCTTCAAAACTCGCGGCGGAAGAACTAATGCGTTGTTACGAGATCGCGCCGCCGCGCATCAAACGGTATCTACAGGCGGAAATCGATTTTGTCATCAAGCATATCAAACCGGGTGATCCTTTTCTTGATCTCGGTTGCGGTTATGGCCGGACTCTTGGGCCGATGACTGACAATTACCGGGGCAATCTGGCCGGGAGCAATATTGTATCGGACCGGGTAATCGGATTCAACGGAGTCAAAACTAAACCTCTCCTTCAGAGCATCCAGTAGGTTGGTTTGCGAATAGCGACCACACATAATAAATCTCCAGATATTAACAAATAATGACGTGATAAATACGTCCGTGTAGGCGTAAAACGGAAATTATTTTAGGTAATTTTCAACCCGCTGTCCAGATTCGCAACATAACTGGTTGTCATGCAACAAGTATGCACACTTTTAACTAAGCTGGAATAAATCAGGAAAATTGAGAAGAATTGATCTAAAAAGCAGAAAAGGGTGAAACTTTTTCTAAAAATGACGTATAATTCAGAAAATGACTATAAAGTCACAAGGTGACTAAAAGGTATAGTATGGAAAAACCGACGCAGAAAAGAAAGCAAAGGGAAAAAGAGGCGCGGCGGGAAGAGATTCTTGATGCCGCCGCCGTGATATTTTCCCGGAAAGGGTATGCCGCTACAACTCTCGATCAAATTGCGGCTGAAGCGGAACTTGCCAAAGGGACGCTTTATAATTATTACAAAGACAAGCAGGATCTGGTTATGTCTTTGGTAATTCGAGGCGATCTTCATATAAAAGATAGCCTGCGAGACTCCATTAAGGAGGGGGCGAGGGATAAGGATGATCTCCAGCGGTTTGTTAATCGGATTTTCGGGAATCTGGTCGGGGAGTTGGTCGAGCATAGATATCTGTTTTGGCTATTTCTTGACGCTATCGGACAGATGTCACGGGATCAGAGAGAGGAATTAATGGGTGGCTGGAAGGAGTATCTGGACGATCTTCTTTTGATTATCGCCGATGGTCTCGGAGATAAACCGGAGGCTAAGTCATTAACTGCTGAGCAGATATTGACGGCGGCCGGAACCCTATTTGGTACGGCTCGATTTTTGTTTACCTGTTGTCATTCGTGCGACACAGAATCGAAATCACCAGAGATTTCACCGGAATTAATCAAGCGGTATTCTGATTTCATTTACACGGGTCTTATCGGACAAGGTGAGTATGAGGTAGGAATATGAAAATATCGAAATTAATAATAGTTCTGGTCCTGCTGGGAGGAAGCGTTGTTTCTAACGCCGAAACGATCCGACTTGATCGGACCCAAACGGTCGCTTTGGCTCTTGAGCAAAACGAACGGTACCAGTCGATTCTTTTGGAACAGGTGCGGATCGATGGTCAATATATTGAGGCCAGATCAGGGGCATTCCCGCGCCTTACCTTTGATGCCAGCTATCTGCGCAATATCGATCTCTCGACGTCGGTTTTTACAATGACCGGAGAAGATGGGCAAAGTGAGCGGTTTACGTTGGCCTTTGGCACGCCGCACAATTACACCGTCGGTTTGAATTTGTATCAGCCTTTGTACGCTTCCGGTCGGGTTGGAGCGGCTATCAAAATTGCTCGCTTTGGCCGCAAATACAGCTCGGCATTGATAGCCGGAGCAAAAAATAACATATCGGTTGAGGCTGATAAGGCATATCTGGATGCTTTGGCGGCCCGCGAAGGGGCGGAGATTTTCCGTGAGGCGGAACGGTTGGCCGATTCCAGTCTGGCGGTGGTTCGACGCCTGTATCATGAAGGGCAAACTTCAGAGTATGATCTATTACGCGCTCAAGTGCGAGCTGCCAACAGTCGGCCCGAACGGATCGCGGCGGTTAACCGAGCGCGGTTAGCGCTTGATAATCTGCGGGCGGTGTTGGCACTATCAAGCGAAGTTGAGATCGAACTGGAAGATGGGATTGAATCGATCACGATGCCGCATCTACCGCTGGCGGAGTTGATTAATGAAGCTCTGGCCCAACGCCCCGAATTGGAGCAGTCGCGTCAGATGATAAATATCCGAGATCGGATGGTCTCAATTGCCAAGAGTGGATACCGCCCCGATATCGGTCTGACCGGCCGCATTGGGTGGGAACGGTTTGACGATGATATCAGCAAATCTTCAATTGCCAACTGGAATCGGTCCTGGAATTTTGGCGTCGTTATGACCTGGCCGATTTTCAGCGGTTTTGAAACCGGTGGAAAAGTGAAGCAGGCCAAGGTTGATTATAGCCAAAGTCGTCTTGAAGAGAGTAATCTCAAGAGGCAAATTCAGCTGGAGGTTCAGGCGGCGTGGGGTAACGTCAACGAAGCAACCGAGCGGGTGGCCGCTTTGGGTGAAACGGTTGGTCAGGCGACACGAGGTGTTGATATTGCTCGGGTACGATACGATAACGGTATCGGAACACAACTGGAACTTCAGGATGCCGAAGCGGCGTTGACACGAGCTCGAGTTAATAAAATCACAGCCTTACACGATCTGGCCCTTTCGGTCGCATCATTGAGGCGGGCTGTTGGGCGTGACTGGGGGATGACATGGTAAAGTTTGGTAATACAAAGCAGACAAGGAAAGAAAAAAAAGTTATGGGAAAATTATTTTTCTCCGGAATAGTAATTATGGTCGCCATCGGGTGTGGTGGTGGGGAAGTCAAAATTTCACAGAAACCACCGGTGGCGATCCGGACCGCCCTGATCCAACAGGCCGACTTTCCGGTGACGTTATCGTTAGGTGGAACGATGCGTGGTGATCGGCAAGCATCACTTCCAGCCCGGATGCAAACAACGGTAATGAAGGTTTTGGTGCGACATGGGGAGGCGGTCAAAAAAGACCAACTGCTTCTCGAACTGGACCGAGGTTCGGCCCAATCGCAGTATCGACAGGCTGAGGCGGTATTTTTAAACGCCGAAAAACGACTCAGGAAAATGAAGGCACTATTTGCCTCCGGTGCAATTTCGGAAGCGACGATGGATGAAACGACGATGACTTATGATGTGGCTGAGGCCAATTTTGGCAATGCCAGGCAGACGGTAGAGATCAAAGCATCGTTTACCGGTGTCGTCACCGATCTGTATGTTCGTCCTGGGGATGAAGTTTTTCCCGGCACACCGCTTATCGAAATCGCCGATGTCACAGCATTGCGATTAATCCTTGATGTCCCGACCGCCGAGGTTGGACTTTTAAGTCTGGGGCAAATGGTGCGGGTACGCTCACCTCTCAACTCTGAACAGGAATTGATCGGAACCGTTTATTCAATGGCTGACGCGGCCAGCAAGATAACGCGTAGCTTTGAAGTGGAGTGCCGCTTTGAGTCGCCGACAACTGCTTTCCCGGCTGGTACCTATGTCACCGCAGATATTGAAATAAATAATATCGTCTCCGCTTTGGTGGTGCCTAACGATGCCATTCTGTTTCGCTCCGGTCGCTCGATTATGTATGTCATTGATGCCGATACGGCACTCCTAAAAGAGGTCGAGGTTTTATCTTCGCATGAGGGTCAATCGGCTATCGCCGGATCAGTTTTGGTCGATCAAAAGGTGGTTATCCTTGGACAGAAAATGTTGACTCCCGGTGCCCGGGTGCAGGAGATTGGGCTATGATCCTGGCAAAAATTTCAATCCGCCAACCGGTTTTTGCGACGATGATGATTGTGGCACTATTGGTCTTGGGGGCAACTTCCTACTTTGCTCTCTCGGTCGATCTTTTCCCCGAAATCAACTTCCCGTTTGTTGTTGTTACGGTTGGGTATCCCGGAGCGGCCTCGGAAACAGTTGAGATCGACGTCACCAAGAAGGTTGAAGAGGCGGTCAACACCATCGAGGGGGTTAAGCATATTATTTCAACCTCCTACGAGGGGTACTCGATAACGATGGTTCAGTTTACCCTTAAGACTGAGGCTCTTGACGCCGCCGCCGAGGTGCGCGACCGAGTTTCAAGTCTGCGGGATGATCTTCCGGATGCGATTGAGGAGCCGGTTATTCGTCGTTTTGACCCGACCGAACGACCGATAATTTCTCTGGCGATTTCCGGGGCACAACCGATGCGTGATCTAACCAAGTATGTTGACGATTTTATCCGGCCACGATTGGAGTCGGTCGAGGGGGTTGGGTCGGCCAAAATAATTGGTGGTGCGGTGCGCGAAATTCAGGTGCGTCTTAAACCGGAAAAATTAAAGGCACTTGATATCACGCCGCAAATGATAGCGATGAAACTCCAACAGGCCAACGTCGAAATTCCGGCGGGACGGATGGTTGATGGTAGTCGAGAATGGATTGTGCGGACGCTGGGGAAATTTAGTTCGGTCGATCAGATGCGCGAGTTGGTAATTTTGACACCGCAAGGCCGCTTGGTTCGCCTCGACGAAATTGCCGATTTGATTGATACCGAAACCGATCCAACCTCTGCATCCCGATTAAACGGTCAACCGGCGGTCGGCATCAATATCAATCGCCAGTCAGGGTCAAACACCGTTCGGGTCGCTCAGGGGATCAAGGCGATTGTTGCCCAGATAGAGGCGGAACTCCCGGCCGGGATGAACATCACAATCGCGCGCGACGAATCAAAATTCATCAACGATTCGATAAGCGAGGTACTGATTAATATTGTTTGGGGTGGATCGTTGGCTTTGGTCGTCATCTTCCTTTTTCTGGCGAATTTGAGGACAACAATCATTGCCGGTTTGACGATTCCGATTTCGATCATTGCAACTTTTACATTGATGAACATGCTCGGTTTTACTCTCAATCTGATGACCCTTCTGGGTATCTCTTTGGCGGTCGGTTTACTTATTGATGATGCGATTGTTGTCATTGAAAATATTTATCGGCATATGGAGATGGGCAAAAGTGCCATGAAGTCGGCTTATGATGCGACCAAAGAGATTGGGTTGGCCGTTTCGGCGACCGCTTTGTCGATCATCGTAGTATTTATTCCGGTCGCTTTTATGTCCGGTATTGTTGGTCAGTTTTTCTTTGAATTCGGTCTGACGGTCGCCTTTGCGATAACCGTCAGCCTCTTTGTCGCCTTTACTCTGACCCCCATGCTGGCGTCCCGCTACCTGCAAAGCCAGGAACAGCTGGAGAAGAAACTGCTTTATAGAAAGCTCCAGTGGTGGGGAAGGATGTTTAAGAATTTTGAAACAAGGCGGTACACTCCGGCATTGAAGTGGTGCCTCAATTATCGTTTCCTGACAATGTTGGTGGCGACGGCGGTTTTTGTCGGAAGTCTGTTTTTGCTACCATTAATCGGCACCGAATTTATGCCACAGACTGATGAGGGAGTTCTGTTTGTCAGTTTTGAGGGATTATCCGGTGACCGCCTAAATACAACGGTTGAAAATATCAAGCCGGTTGAAGAACTTCTTATGGCCCATCCGGAGGTGGTCAGCCTTCTGACGACGATTGGATCGGGGAGCGAACCGGTTAGCAAGGGGGGGATGTTGGTCCGCCTGCTTGATCTCTCGGAGCGCGACATTCGGGTAGATTCGTTGGCCAAGTTGGTTCGGGATGAGTTGATTAATATTCCCGGTTTCTTTTTCACCGTAATGTATCAGGAGCAGGAAGGGGGAGATCGACCGGTCGAACTTTCGATTCGTGGTGCCGATCTGGATCAACTGGAAATTTATGGTGATGAACTCTGGGCACGGATAAAAAACATTCCGGGTCTGGTAGATATCAAATCGTCAGCCGAAGCGGGAAAGCCTGAAATCAGAATTAACGTGAATCGCGATCTGGCCTCCGATTTGGGTGTCAACGTTTTTGATGTGGCGATGGGTTTGCGCTATTACATCGATGGTGAAGTTGTCACTCGCTACAAAGAAGGGGATGACGAGTACGACGTCCGATTACAAATTGCCGAAGAGTACCGCCATCGTCCAGAAATTTTGGGGATGTTGACGATCCCTTCATCCAAGGAGATCATCGGGCGAGATCGCTATACGGTTACTCTGGCGCAAATCGCCGATTTCTCACGCGGTGTCGGTGCGTCGGAGATCAAGCGCTACGATCGTAAACGGGAAGTACGGATATCGGGTGGTGTTGTTGATCGTCCCTCAGGGGATGTTCGTGACGATATTATGTTGGTTGTCGATTCGCTGAATTTGCTTCCCGGCTATAGCATCACAGCTGTTGGTGAAGCGGAGATGCAGGAGGAGTCGTCATCCAATATTTTGATCGCTTTGTTCTTGGCGGTTGTCTTTATCTATCTCGTTTTGGCCAGTCTTTACAACAGCTTTGTCGATCCGCTGGCGATTATGATGTCGCAACCGTTGGCGATTGTCGGAGCGTTTGTCAGCCTGTTTTTATTCGCGACTCCTTTTTCGATAATGTCTCAGATCGGGATCGTTTTGCTAATGGGGCTGGTAACCAAAAACGCCATTCTCTTAGTCGATTTTGCCAAGCAAAAACGAATCGCTGGAGGAG
>JAUUYJ010000343.1 GCA_030588275.1 Candidatus Zixiibacteriota bacterium
AAACGGGGCCGACATCCCCTTAAAACGGGTGCTTCGCAAAACCTTAATCATGGCAATCGCCACCACCGCACCCAAGACATAAATTGAGAAAACAACATTACCGGCATTGTCCGGCCAGAACGCACCACAGATCAGAATATAAACCGGCAGGCGGGCACCACAACTCATGAAAGTGGTGACGTGCATAGTAACAAGGCGGTCGGTTTTGTCTTCCAGAATGCGCGACCCCATGTAGGCTGGGACCGAGCAACCAAAACCGATCAGCATCGGGATAAATGATTTACCATGCAGGCCAATTTTGTGCATGATCCGATCCATGACAAAGGCGGCACGGGCCATGTACCCGGTATCTTCAAGGATGGCGATGGCTAAAAAGAGGAGCATAATATTCGGTAAGAATGTTACAACACCACCAACACCACCGATGACACCATCGACAAGCAGGGAGCTGAGTAACCCCTCAGGCAGAATGCCAGAAACGGTGCGACTGAGAAGATTGATACCAGCTTCAATCCAGAGCATTGGCTTTTCGCCCAGCGAAAAGGTCAGATTAAACATCGTCCACATCAGAAAGCCAAAGACGATCGGGCCGATAACCGGATGGAGGAGGAAGTGGTCAATCTTATCAGATACATCATGACGATGATGGTCAACCAAACTGACTGCCTCGGAGCAGGCGCCGCTGATGAATCCATAGCGACTGTCCGATACTGCTGAGGATGGGGCATCACCGATTAAGGCACTTATTCTGTTTTGACCCTCACCAACGGTCGTAAACAGATGGTCGTGATTACCGGAAAAAAGTTTTTCTACTTCACTATCGCTTTCCAAAAGCTTCAAGGCGAGCCAGCGTTTGTTGTATCCGTTTAACTGAATCTCGCCGGTGTCGATCTGTTCGCTGACCTGCTGTATTTCCGCTTCAAAATCAGGGCCATAATTAACCTGCGATGGTTTTTTTAGAGCCGACGATTTGAGAAACAATTCTACTTCGGAAAGCAGTTCTTTCATACCGCGTCGTTTATTTCCGACGGTAGGGATAACCGGAACACCAAGCAGATGGGATAGCTTTTTGTGATCGATAACAATGCCCTGACCACGCGCCATGTCACTCATGTTGAGGGCGATGATAACCGGTGTATCCAATTCAAGGAGCTGAGTCGTGAGATACAGGTTCCGCTCAATATTGGAGGCATCAACGATATTTATTACCAGATCGGGTTTCTGCTTGATGATGTAATTGCGGGCGACAACCTCTTCAATCGAATGAGCCGAGAGAGAGTAGGTACCGGGGAGGTCGATCAGTTTGTGCCGTCGGCCATCCAGTCGCAGGAGTCCCTCTTTTTTTTCAACGGTAACACCGGGGTAGTTTCCAACATGCTGATGGGCTCCGGTCAGGTTGTTAAAGAGGGTTGTTTTTCCGGAATTGGGATTTCCGGCCAGGGCGATAATTAAATCGCGTTCATTTTGGCTCAATCTCAATTACCCTGATTTTGCCAGACATGCCGCGACCAATCCCCAGGCGCGAACCGCGGACTTCCAAGCCGACCGGCCCATGACCGGAATTTGCGATGATTTTAAAGTGGGCGCCGGAATTAAGTCCCATCGAACTGATCTTCTCTTTTAAGTCTCGGCCAGCTTCCAGCTTGACGAGTGTATATATCAGTCCCTCGCTGGTTTCGCTGAGAGCTATCTCTTTGTTGGGTGGGGTCATCTGTTTATTCCCGAAGTAGATTTCATTATAATTCATACGGCCAAAGTGGTCGTTTATTTATCCTCTTGATACATTTTTTTGTTTTTCTTGCTTTTTTTTTGCTTTTCTTGATTTCTGCTTTCTTCACAATTCTTGCATAATCCAAAAATTTTGAAGTGGTGCGACTCGGCCTTGAAAGAATATTTTTTCAGGATATGCTTTTCGACCTCGTTCATCTTTTGACTGGAGAATTCGGTAATCTCACCACAACCGTTACAGATCAGGTGATGATGGTGGGGATGGCCATACTTATGTTCAAAGCGGGAGACACCATCTCCAAAAATCACTTCGCGGGCCAAGCCGGAATCGGTAATCAGTTTCATGGTGCGATAGACTGTGGCAAAACCGACGCCATGCTTCTTGTCTGAGCTAAAGTCATTATGGGACACGGAATCATTAACAAGGCGATGGATATCTTCGGCGGTCAAATGATCTTCAGTTGACAGAAAAGCACTCAAAATCAGGTCCCGTTGGGCGGTTCCTTTGAGACCCCGCTCTCGGATGTAATCGTCAAAAATCTGTTTTGCTTCAGATTCCATAAACCTGTCTCAATCGAAATTGATACTCATTCTCAATTGAGAATATACCGCTTAAATTGGACAAGTCAAGCGTCTTTCACCAAATG
>JAUUYJ010000235.1 GCA_030588275.1 Candidatus Zixiibacteriota bacterium
GATACCGGCACTCCTTTGATAATTATATTTTCTCCACCCATGTATTTTTATACCCTTATTTGGTTATCACGGCGAGATTATCATGGTGGCTTCGTTATTTTTTACTTCTAATACGTGTCTCTGAATTTTTCTTTAAACAACTGGGCTATTTGGCGCACCGCATCTTTTTCGTCTTCTCCATCGACCGTCAGAATCAATTCCGATCCGAATTCGGCCGCCAGCGCCATGACCCCCAGCATCGATTTGGCATTGATGGTCATGTCACCTTTGGTCAAACTAATCTCCGATTTAAATCGCGTTGTCAATTTGACGACCTGTGCCGAAGGGCGGGCATGAAGCCCCAGCTTATTGGTTATCGTTAATCTTTTCTCAATCATCTTAGGTTGCGATGAACCGCTTTCCCGATAGTTGTTTTACCAGACCGCGTAATTCCAAACTTAAGAGGTAAGCGGCCGCGTCGCAGACCGAGAGCCCGCAGGTGCGTGTCAGGAGGTCGAGCTGAACCGGAGTACCGGACAGATGTTTTATAACCAGCATTTCCCCCTCGGACAAATCGTCCGGGACTTTTTTCGGCTCTTCATTATAATCATGTTTAATCCCTGGCAATACCGAATAAATATCTTCAACCGAAGAAAGCAGGGTCGCCCCGGTCCGGATTAAATCGTTAGCCCCGATCGAGGTTCGTGAAGAAAGATTTCCCGGAATGGCAAAGAGATGTTTCTCCTGCGTCAAAGCCAGATCGGCAGTCAACAAAGCGCCCGATTTCTGGCCCGCTTCGACAACGACAACCGCTTGGGAGAGACCTGAGATAACTCGATTGCGTCGGGGGAAATTACCCGGATGCGGTCCGGTAGCGGGAAAAAACTCCGAGACAACCGCCCCATTTTCTGATATTGAGCTAAACAGCTTTTTATTTTCTCTGGGATAGATCATATCGATCCCGGAACCTAAAACGGCGATGGTCCGCCCACCCGCTGTCAACGCTCCACGATGGGCCGCCGTATCGATACCGATTGCCATTCCGGAAACAACCGTGACACCGGCTCGGCCCAATTCTCCCGCCAACTTTGTTGCGGTGCTTCGCCCGTAATCAGAAGCAGAACGTGAGCCGACGATGGCAACCGCCTGACTATCTTCTGGTAATATTTTTCCTGAGACAAACAGAAACGGAGGGGGATCATAAATCGACCTTAGCGATTCGGGATAATCGCCATCAACAACGGTCAGAATCGAAAAATCGTTTTTATCCGCCCATTCTAACAGCTTTTGGCCGTATTCCAAATCGAGGTTTCTGCTAATCCGAAAAGCCAACTCTTTGTCAATACCAGGGATTTGGCGCAACCGTTCATAACTCCAACCAGGAATTTCGGTCGGATCGTCCGCCTGACTCAATATTCCCTTGATCTTAACAGGCCCCAGTTTCCCCAGAGCGGCTAAAGCCAGAATGATGGCAGTTGAATCAGCTCCACTCATTTTCCGGCTCATTCTCCACACAGGAGATCAACTTCCGTAACAGCTCTTCCAGACCGGCACCGGTAACAGCCGAGATAAAGAGAAAATCGGGATGCTTGGCGCGCAACGCTTTCAAATCTTCGTCATCAATAATATCTATCTTATTAATCACTTTGATAATTTTACGGTTGACCATCTCGCTGTCAAATTTTTCCAGCTCCGACCTGAGTTTCTCAAAAGTTTCATCAACATCCGATTCGTAACCATCAATCATAAACAGGAGGGCGGCGGTCCGCTGGATATGGCGCAGGAATTGAAACCCCAGCCCTTTCCCCTGACTGGCCCCTTCGATTATCCCCGGTATATCGGCCATAACAAAGGTCCGATAATCGGCCAGTTTGACGATGCCAAGATTGGGAACCAGAGTTGTGAACGGGTAGTCGGCAATTTTCGGCTTGGCGGCGGTGACGTGCGACAAAAGGGTTGACTTGCCGGCATTGGGGTAACCAACCAGGCCAACATCGGCCAACAGCCTGAGTTCCAGAGACAGTTTTAACTTTTGACCCGGTCGCCCATCTTCCGCTTGTCGCGGCGCTTGGTTGGTGGCCGATTTGAAATGGTCGTTCCCTTTACCTCCCCGCCCACCGGCAACGATTTCAAACTCCTGCAGGTGTTCATTGAGGTCAATAATCGTTTCGCCGGTCTCTTTATTTTTAATAACGGTTCCGACCGGCGCTCTGAGAATTACATCCTCACCGGTGCGCCCGCTCTTTAAGGCACCTCCACCCGGCTCTCCGGGTAACGCCTTATAATGACGGTGATATCGAAAATCAAGGAGCGTTCCGATATTCTCATCCGCCACGACCCAGACCGATCCACCGCGACCACCAGAACCACCATCCGGCCCACCTTTGGCGATATGTTTTTCTCGGCGGAAGGAAATCCGTCCCGGCCCACCGGCTCCGCTGGCAACATCTATTTCAACATAATCTATAAACATGCAAACTCATCTTCCCAGTCAAACATTGATCTGATATTTTTTTATTTTTTTGTTTCTCTTGTATTTCACTAATTACTCGGATAGTTACAATATATTTCTGATAATTTGGAAAACCAATCACTTTATCCCGTTTGTCGAGGCTTTTTTTGTTCCTTTGAGGGAAGATCAACTATAAATTACCGGTCTGATAAAGGAGATGTCGTATGAGCCGAAAGAATGTATTTGTTTTATTATTGATTGTAATGGGATTAACGCTGGCTTTGTCAGCCTGCTCCCCCAAAGAGAGCGAAACAAAGAACTTAGTCGATCTGACCGGACGGGTGACCGGAACCGACACGACCGTTTATCTGTCGGATGTTTTTGTTTTTCAGGCCGGTTCAGATGGCCTGACTGACTCAAGCGACGAGAACGGTTATTTTGAACTGGACGGGATACCGTTTGGCCCGACCTCGGTATATTTTGAAAAAGATGGATATCAGAAGTACGAGTTAACGGTTGAGTACAAGGGAGAGTTAACGCAACCTTTGGTAACCAAGTGGATCAGGATGAAAAAGGTTGGTGAGGTTGATCCGGTTGTGTCTGATTCTGTCGTTTCTGATTCGATGTAGTTTTAGCAAGTTTTATAAATTTAATGCCGACCGGTTTGTTACTAACTGGTCGGTTATTTTGTGATTTGAATTTTCGGGAAAATCAATAATTAAAGACATGGTTATCTGACTGACCTACTTCTTAAAATAATCGGTCAGGATATCCCGCAGGTCGGAGCGCTCAATGTTTCGATTCAATAACCCCTGATAAGCAATCGAAATTTCCCCGGTCTCCTCTGAGATGACAACCGCAAGCGCATCCGATTCTTCGGTCACTCCGATAGCCGCTTTGTGGCGCATCCCGTACAGTTTGCGGTAACGGGGGTTTTTGGTCAGAGGCAAAGTACAGGCGGCGGCAGAGATGAAATCGCCTGAGATAATGATCGCCCCATCATGTAGCGGTGTGTAAGGTGTGAAAAGCGTCGTGATTATCTCAGCCGACAGTTGAGCGTTGAGCTCTTTGCCGGTTTCGATAAAGTTTTTTAGCCCGACAGCCCGTTCGAGGACTAACAGTCCACCGTATTTCAGATCGGCTAAGCGAACCGAGGCACGATAGATTTCATCGAGTGATTTGGAGCCTTCGTATTTACCCAGAAAACGAAAAAGACGACTGTGTCCCATCTGGGCCAGCATCCCCCGAAGTTCCGGCTGAAATATAATAACAAGTATAATAATACCGACGGTGGCAAGGTTGGTAAACAGCCACATCAACCCTTCCATACGAAACCAAAAGGCTAAAAAGGCCAGCGAGAAGATAATAATCAGGCCGGTTATCATCTGCGCCGACCGGGTCCCCTTCATCAGAGTCAAAAGCTTGTAGATGATATAGGCGACGATCAGAATATCTAAAAGATCGACTAACCTGAACTTTATAAACCCTAACGAAAAAAGCTCCATCTAAACCTCGTCTGAATCCTTAGCCGATGCAATAGCAAAAGCTATAGCAACCGCCTGCTTAGTCTCAGCTACATCATGCGTTCGTATCACGTTCGCTCCGCCTGCTACCGCCAATGCGGCGACGGCGATTGATCCATCCATCCGGTCGGCCACACCTGCACCGCTGACAGCACCGATAAACCGTTTGCGCGACGCTCCGATTAAAAGCGGACAACCGAACCGGGTGAAACGGTTGAGATGCTTGAGAAGCATCAGATTATCGACCGTTCGCTTGCCAAACCCAATCCCAACATCAAGAATAATTTTCTCCTGCCCAATTTTATGACCAGTAGCA
>JAUUYJ010000342.1 GCA_030588275.1 Candidatus Zixiibacteriota bacterium
AAAAAAATGCCACCCCGCAGAATTGAACTGCGGACACACGGATTTTCAGTCCGTTGCTCTACCAACTGAGCTAGGGTGGCATTATCAATTTGGAAACCACAATAAATAAAAAATGCGGTTCTTGTCAACTCATAAATTAATTATCTTTCGCTTCCTCATAAATTCCTCTGAGCATCGCCGCTCCGATAAACCCTGCAGAGTTTCCCATACGTGCCGGAACTACTGCCAAATCTTCGATTACCGAAGGCAACGCCTCAGCAAAGATCGTCTTTTTGACAATCTCGACAAACAGTTTACCCCCTTCAGCCACTCCCCCACCCAAAATAACCATTTCCGGATTTAACGTATTGACCATCCCGGCCAGCACCCGTCCGAGGATGATCGCCGGCTTAGTGACCGCCGCAACTGCTTGCGTTTCCCCTTTTTTGACCGCAGAAAAAACTTTTCGGATACCGAGGTTGTCAAGATTCCCTCCGGTCAGTCCTTCAAAGACCGGCGACATTCCAGATTTTAACTTTTCTTTCAGATTAGCCAAAATTGCTCTTGATGAAACGACTTGCTCTAAATTAAGAGTTCCTTTTTCAGGATCATCCGGGTCGAATATTTTGATATGGCCAACCTCCCCCGCCGAAAACCCAGAACCTCGATAGATCTCATCATTTATTATCAAACCACCGCCGATACCGGTCCCAATCGTCAAACATATTATGTGTGATGATTCCACCCCGGCTCCAAATTGATGCTCGGCAATAGCGGCGCAATTGGCATCGTTATCGACATACACCGGCAGGTTTAACTTTTGCGCCAGCCGATCTCGAAGATGCATGCCGACCCACCCCGGTATGTTTGGGCAGGCTCCCATAACCACACCGGTAATGATATCAACCGTACCGGGAGAGCCAACACCTAAGTAATCAACCTCCGCCTCTTCCTCATCCGCCGCCAACAGGAGTTGCTCTCCGCAGGTGACAATCGTGTCAAACAAGCTTTCGGGGCCAGCATCCTGAGGGGTCGGGACCTGCCGTTTGATGCGAACCTGACCATTGTTCTGAACCAGCCCATATTTTATTATGGTTCCACCAATATCGATCCCAGCCAATAGTTTTTCGCTCATTGTTTTCCTTTTTTAAGCCCCAGGTAATTCAAGTATTGTCTAATCAAGAAGAACAGCCCGGCGAAAAGGGCCAGATGAAATAGCCCGGTACTGATTACCATTTGACGAATCGCCAAAAGAGTTTGGGCGGCTGGCAAGGTTGGATCAACAAAAACCCAGATATAAACGGTTATAGCCTGCAGAACAATCGCCATAATAAAATAGTTGAGAACTTTTTCGCGAGCCAGCCCATAAGCAAGCAAGGCCCCGGTAAGAATGTGGAAAATGATCATCGAGATGTTATTGAGCATATACAGAATGGTCAGAACTTTCATTCCCGATAATTCTGAGGCACAAGCATCGAACAACCCGAACCCGGCACCGACAAAGGCACCGACACAAATCAGGCTTTCCGCTTTGAACTCCTTCATTCTTGCGATGATGATAATCGGGATCAGCTTTAATCCCTGATATATCAGGCCGGTGAGAATTGCAGGTGGGATTGCGCGCCAAATCATTCCGTCAGAGGCACCGCTTCCTCCATGTAACATGGTCTTCCCATAGTACAACTGCAAAGGATCGTGCAAAAGATAAATCAAAGGATAGACCGCCGCCCCACACAGAAGCATCATATAAGAGATTTTATTTGAATATCCCTTTCTCGCCAGAACGAGCAACCCCAATCCAACCGTCGCAAGGTAAATAGTATACATAGGCAAACGATCACGGTAGGGAGTCAATGATTTTGATTTTTGATTCGATGATGCTTGAGTTGACGGAGCATATTTAACTGAAACAAGATTTATCTCCAGGCCGTTATCTTCATCGACCACTTTGATCAACCTTTTTGAGTTGTCAAAATACAAAAGAAGTTGTTCTGGACGAAGCACCGCCAGAGCCCAGACCGAGTCTATATTGTGCGCCCCGGAAGCACCGAATTTCCCGGAGATGGCAACCTCGTAATCGGTCGTGTAGCGATTTTGCAATGAGACCGAGGGGAATATAATATTTTGTCCCGGCGCAAATCCGTATGATGCAAGGGCCAGTTCCAACTGGTATGGCAAATATGATTCATAAAGATAAACGCGACCATCAACCGGAATCTCAAAATCTCGATCAGTACCATTATCTTCGCTTCCGCGAATCCTCAGTTGTTCCTCATCATAAAATGCGTCAATCTCAGCCTGCCTATCCCCCAATTGAATCTCCATGTCAGCCGAATGAAATAAACCCCAGGTATAAACGGTCGTATTCCCGATATTTGACAGGTCATCTCCCCGGCCAACCTTTGATAACTCGAG
>JAUUYJ010000031.1 GCA_030588275.1 Candidatus Zixiibacteriota bacterium
CGGTGCGATATTATTTGCTGAAAAACAAAGGGCCGGTGGCAGTCAACCTGTCCACGTCGCGCGTTACCGCCGATATGGCCCGGATCAATGGATGCAAAACGTTTTTGGCTCCGGTTGGCGAAGCGAATGTTATTGATGAAATGAAAAAGCGCAATGCGATCATTGGTGGAGAAGGGAATGGCGGCGTGATCCTGCCAGAGTCGCATTACGGAAGGGATTCGTTGGTGGCGGCGATTTTGGTTTTGGCCTGTCTGGCCGAGGCGAACCAGAGCTTATCGCACCTTGCCGGAACCATTCCCGACTATTATAATATAAAGACCAAGGCAGTCCTTCCGGACCGATTTGAACTTAAGCTGGCAAAATTGGAAAAAGTGGTGCGGTCCCAATTTAAGGATATAAAAGTCGACAAGCGAGATGGCCTCCATTTTTCGCTCGACGACGGCTGGTTTCAGGTTAGAAAGTCGAACACGGAGCCGATATATAGATTGATCGTCGAGGCTCGGACCAAGGCGGTCGCTCTGAAACTTAAAGCTTTGACCGTAAAATGTTTAAAATGAGGTAGTTTTTTATTATGTGTGGAATAGTTGGATATATCGGACATCGCAAAGCAACCCCCATTCTTATTGACGGTCTGAAGCGACTGGAATATCGCGGTTACGATTCGGCAGGAATCGCCCTGATTGAAGATGAGGGACTGATCCACGAAAAAACTGCTGGTAAGGTTGATGCCCTCGTTGCCCATCTGGCTGACAGAACTTTTACCAGCCATGTAGGTATCGCTCATACCCGCTGGGCCACTCACGGCGAACCGTCTGACCTCAATGCCCACCCTCAGGTAGATAACTCCGGAAATATCGCCGTTGTGCATAATGGAATTATTGAAAACTACCGCGCCCTGCGTCAGATTCTGGAACAACAGGGATATAAAATTTTATCCGATACCGACACCGAAATTATCGCTCATTTGATCGGTTTTCATTATGAAGACGACCTGACCGAAGCGGTCCGCGCTTCGATGTCGCTGGTTGTGGGAACCTATGCCATAGCTGTAATCGACAAACGCTCTCCCGATGTCATCGTCGCCGCCCGAAACGGGGCTCCCCTTCTGATCGCTTGTGGTGAGAATGAGAATTTTGTTGCCAGCGATGCCGCCGCAATTTTGAGCTATACCAACAAAGTGACCTATTTAGAGGATCGCGAAATCGCGACCGTATCAATCAACAATTTTCAGATTTCGACAATTGAGAAGGTTAAAGTCGACCGCCAGGCGACCGAGCTGGATTGGACGCTGGGAGCTATCGAAAAGGCCGGACATGATTATTTCATGCACAAAGAGATTCATGAGCAACCGGAAACTTTGCATAATGCGATGCGGGGACGGCTAAACTTTGAAGAAGCAACCGTTCGCCTCAATGGTCTGACCGATCATCTTGATGACCTCTCCCGGATCAAACGGGTAATAATTACCGCCTGCGGAACGTCATGGCATGCCGCTCTGATCGGCGAATATTTGCTTGAAGAGTATGCCGGTCTGCCGGTCGAGGTTGAATATGCCTCCGAGTTCCGTTACCGCTCCCCGATAATCGACGATGGCACGCTGGTTCTGGTCATATCACAATCGGGTGAAACGGCCGACACCTTAGCCGCTATGCGGGAAGCTCGTCGCAAAGGGGCCAAGGCACTCGGAATCGTCAATTCGGTCGGTTCGACAATTGCGCGCGAGTCGGATGGCGGCGTTTATATTCATGCCGGTCCCGAAATCGGAGTCGCCTCAACCAAAGCGTTCACCTCACAAATAATGGTTTTGTCTTTGATCACAATTCTTCTGGGGCGGATGCGAAACATCTCAGCCAATATGGGTAGCGAAATGATTGCCGCTTTGGAATCGGTCCCGGAAAAAATCCAATCGATTCTGGATCGTGAAGATGAGATCAAAAAGATCGCCGAACTGTATTACCAGAGCAATAATTTTCTGTACCTCGGGCGTGGGGTGAATTTTCCAGTCGCTCTGGAAGGTGCCCTAAAGCTCAAAGAGATTTCATATATCCATGCTGAAGGGTATCCGGCGGCAGAGATGAAGCATGGTCCGATTGCCTTGATTGATGAAAAGATGCCGGTCGTTGTTATCGCTACCAAAGATTCTATTTATGACAAGGTGATGTCGAATATTTCGCAGGTCCGAGCCAGAAAAGGCCGGGTTATCGCCATCGCGACCGAGGGTGATACCGAAATCGCCCAACATGTTAATCATGTTTTTTACATTCCGGCCATTAAGCAATGCTTCACCCCGCTGTTGTCGGTCATTCCGCTTCAGCTAATGGCATACCACATGGCCGTTTTGCGAGATTGTAACGTTGACCAACCGCGCAACCTGGCCAAATCGGTAACGGTGGAGTAGAAGCCGCAAATTGATTAGCAGGTAGGCCATCCATTTGAGTGGTTCGCAATCTTGACTTTTCGGCTGGTAATCATATCTTTACAACATGTGTCAAATCCCGGATGAACTAATCAAGCGGATGAGAAACATCCGGCGCCTAGTAATATCGACCGGTGCTGGTGTTTCAGCCGAATCGGGCGTTCCGACCTTTCGTGGTGACGGAGGGGTCTGGGATAAAATGAGCCCGCACGAAATGGCTTCGGTTGATGGGTTTATGAAAAATCCTGAGTTGGTCTGGCAATGGTATCAGCACCGCCTGGAGATAAGGGATAATGTCAAACCGAATCGTGGGCACGAAGTCATCGCCGAGTTGGAAAAACGGTTTGATTATTTCACTCTGATAACCCAAAACATCGACGGCCTGCACACCGTCGCCGGGTCGATAAACGTTCTGGAACTCCATGGCAATATCACCCGCAACAAATGTTTGGATTGTCAAGAAATGTATGAGCCGGAAATTGACCTCTCTGATGGCCTGCCGTACTGCGAATGCGGTGGGATGATCCGCCCCGATGTAGTCTGGTTTGGAGAATCTTTACCGGAAACGGTATTGGAAAAGGCGTTTACCGACACCGAGGCGAGCGAACTATTTATTTCGGTCGGCACCTCCGCGATCGTGCAACCGGCCGCATCGTTGCCACTTATGGCGAGTCGATCCGGCGCCTATGTTGTCGAGATTAATCTCGAATCGACGCCGATGACAGCGTCGGTTGATCTTTTCCTTCAGGGAAAATCGGGCGAACTTTTACCCCGTATCTTAGATGAATTTTCCAAAAATACCGATTGATACTGCGAAGCTATCCAAATTGAAGCCTGATCAAATAATCAAGCTGGGGGACGACCTGTTGGATCGATTGGTCTCGTGCGATCTCTGCCCGCAAGATTGCCAGGCTGACCGGACCGCTGGCAAGCTGGGCCAATGCCAAGTGGATGACCGCTTGCGGATCGCCGCAATCAATCTGCATAGCGGGGAGGAACCACCCATCTCCGGGAGTAACGGTTCCGGGACGATATTCCTATCCGGCTGTTCATTAGCCTGCATCTACTGCCAAAATTTTCCGATCAGCCAGCAGATGGTCGGTTCAGACTATTCGATTGAGTCTCTGGCAGATAAAATGGTCGCTCTTCAAAAACGTGGGGCGCATAATATTAATTTTGTCACGCCGGATCATTTTGTCGGACATATTGTCAAGGGGATCGGACTGGCCCGCAAAATCGGCTTGACGATTCCGATTGTTTATAACAGTTCCGGTTATCAGAAAGCGGCCATCATCAAAAAGCTAAAAGGGATTATCGATATCTACCTGGTCGATATGCGTTATAGTGATAATAAAATTGCCCGCAACTGTTCCGGGGCTAAACGGTATAAGGAGATAAACCGGGCGGCGGTCAAAGAGATGTTTGCTCAGGTTGGGAATCTGAAATGCGATGAAAACGGTATCGCCTCTCAAGGTGTTTTGATTCGTCATCTTGTCCTGCCGGAGTCACGGTCGGGATCAGAGGAGATTTTTCGGTTTCTGGCTCAGGAGATTTCGCCCGATGTTTATATCAGCCTGATGAGTCAGTACTTTCCCGCTTACCGCGCTCAAAATGACCCGGTAATGAAGCGGAAGATAACCAAATCGGAATTTGACAGAACCATTGAAATGTTCTATAATTTCGGACTGAAAAACGGCTTTATTCAGGAGATCGGATCGGGCAGTGCCTAAGAAGTCAATACCTTTTCTAATTGCAATATTCTTGATGCTGAGTTTCAGCTCTTGTACCTGTATCTATTTCAATACATTTCATAATATTCGCAAAAATTTTAATACTGCTCAAAAATCACGAGACAAAGATGGTCGGGATAAGGCGCGCGGCGGTGAAATTAAGAAGTATTCTGATGCCATCGCCAAAGCCTCCCGCATTCTGGAGCGCCATCCAACCTCAAGCTGGGTTGACGATGCCCTCTATATAATTGGCGCATCTTACTATTATCTGGGTGACTTTGACAAGTCGGCCCGCAAATTCAAAGAGCTTTTTGCCAACTACCCCGAATCGGAATATCTTGATCGCTCTCGCATCCTTTTGGCCAAAGCCAAATTGCAACTCAAGGAAGAGACCGAATCGATCGTCTTGTTTGAGGAAATCTTTGCCTCTGGCAAAAATCGAGAGATGAAGGCGGAGGCGGCCCGGTCGCTTGGATATTATTATTTTGAAAATAAAGAGTTTGATAAGGCGGACGGTTACTTTCAATCGCTGATTGATTCTTTGGGAGATTCCGACGATCGTTTACGAGCCTATATCTTTATGGCGGATGGTAATTTTGATCGATTTATGTTTCGTCCCGCCTTTGAAAACTATGATGAGGCTTTGGACGAAGATCCGGACACGCTTCAATATTATCATCTGCAATATCGAATGGCGGAGTGTGAATACTTTTTGGGTCAGTTAGGCTCCGGTCTCGATCGTATTCAGAAGTTGGCCGATAATGAATTGTATTATGATTCGCTGGCCGCCTTGCATCTGAAAATTGCCGAAGGGTACGAATGGGATGGCGATATGGAAGCGGCTATCGACATCTATGATAAAATCACAATTGAGGCTGAAGGAAAAAATGAAGCGGCAATAGCGTTTTACGAACTGGGACTGATCCATCAATACGACCTCGAAGATTACAGCAAGGCTCAGGACTATTACGCCAAGGCCAGAGGTGCCAAAAGAAGATCCTCCATTTATGAAGATGCAACCAAGCGTGCTTCCAAGCTGGCTCTGTTGGAGCAGTACAATCGGAGTGCGCTGACAAGCGACACAGAGGATAGTTCCGCAACGCTGACCTCGGCTGAAATTGATCAGATGGGAGAAAACCAGTTCCTCCTTGGGGAACTGTTTTATTTTGATCTGGAGAAGCCGGATTCAGCCGCTCATGCGTACCAGCTCCTGATTGAAAAATATCCAACCTCACGCTTTGCCCCCCGCGCCCTGCTCTCCCTCTCTTACATCCAGCGTCGCGATTTTTACGATACCGTCAGTTCCGACAGCTTGCTTCGGTTGGTGCTGACCGATTATGCCCATTATGATGAGGCGGAGAATGTAATAAACCTTCTTGGTCTGGCCGGAACCGTCGCCGATTCCGGTTATGCCGCCCTCCCCTTTGAAAAGGGGGAGAACTTTTTGGGGCAAATTCTTGATCTGGAAGAGTCCTGGCATTATGCTTCCCCGCTTGACCAAATTATCGAAGATTCGCTGGCCCGCCTCAAGGAAGCGTTGGATTCTCTGGGGGGATCTGAAGGGTCGGGATCGGTCTTTCAGGCGATTGATTCTCTGGTCAGCGATTCGCTGGTGAGTGATTCGCTGCAGGTCAATCCTGATACCCTCATGCAGATCCGGGATACACTCAATAGGACTTACGTTCCGACTTCGACCGAAACCGATTCAACCGACAGCATCACATGGGCGTTTGCCGACACAACCGCAGGAGAAACGCCCCCAGCACCACCCCGTCGGTTATCAGACTTGATGTCGGAGCTTCGCGAGAACGAAAGTGAGAAAGAGGAGCAAAAGGAAAAGGCGGCAGAGGAGCTTGAGAATCAGATAAAGGCGGACACAACAAAAGATATTGGTGCTGGCATTATTGATTCGATTATGAAATTACAGGCGGCTGGAGATACCACACTTACCGCTCCAGCATCGATTGATGATCTGACCATCATTGATTCGACCACCGAAAAAGGTTTGATTGAAACCGAGCCTAAAATCTCCTCGCCAGACTCTGGAATGGTGATTGATACGTCGATGACCGGCCCGATACCGGATTCCCTTTTGGTTGAAGATCGCGCCAGTGCTTCTGGTACAGATTCGCTTACTGCCACAACCGATACGACTCTGGTGACCGACTCCTTGGGCATATCCGATAGTACTGCCGTCGTGATTGAAGAACCCAAAAGGCCGACGATGGAGATTCTCGACAGCATCTGGAATAATGTCGTCGAGCTGTCGCGGGGCGAAGGGCATGAGGAGATTCTTAATCTCCTCGATTCAACTAAGCATTATCTCAGATATGTCATTGATAGTTTTCCGCACTCCCGCTACAATTCGCAAGCTCAATACGTCCTGCTTTGGACCTATGACAATTATCTGGCGACCGGAGATTCGGTTCTCTCTGACCTGTATGCCGACTATGTCGATTCCTTTCCCCAAACCGAATATGCCGACCTGATCGCAACCAAATATAAAATCACACCACGCCGGGTTTTTGCCAAGACCCAAAAACAGGTCGATCTGGAGGAAGAGGATCAATTCCAGGATGCGGAAGATGATACAACACTGGTGGCCGATCAACCGATTGACACAACCAGTTCCGAAACCAGCGCCATCTCTGCTTTCATTACCGACGGCGATGGAAATCAACTCCCCCCGGCTGAAGAGTATTTTCTTCTGTACGAACGTAAATTCGAATACCCGATTGAGGCTCTCCCTTATGGCATTGAGGGGGTCTTTTATTTTCACGTCAGGATAAATTTTGACGGACAGGTTGAAGAGTTTCGCATGATCAACCCATCACCATCGGATGAACTAAATGAAGTTTTGGAGAAGGTTATCCTTCAGACCAGATTTGATAACGGGAAAATGCCACCGGAACTGTACGATCACTGGTTCTACTTCCCGTTTGAAGTCCGAATACCTCAGAGTATGCGCCAATGAAAAAAATTGTTCCACAGCTTTGCTCGGTATTGTCGAATCGGCCCCTCGACCGCCAACGGCAGTACTTTCGGTTAATCGTCGAGAACTTTTCGGCGGCTCGAAAGATTGTCCCGGGCCAGTTCGTTCATATCAAGATCACAAGCGGTCTCGACCCTTATTTTCGTCGAGCCTTTTCGATTGCCGGGTATGACCAGAAGACCGGCCAACTTGAAATTATATATAAATTGATTGGGGTCGGAACGACCTTGATGAGCCGGATGATAAAAGGTGCGCTGATCGATATCATCGGTCCGCTGGGAAATCAGTTTTCTCCTCCAGATCGCCGGCACAAAGCTGTCATGATTGCCGGCGGAGTCGGCCTGCCGCCGCTTCTGTTTTGGGCCAAGCGGCTCATAGAAAATGGCTTTGATAAAAATAATATCTTCTTTTTTTACGGTGGTCGAAGCAAGACCGACCTTCTGGAAAGAAGCAGTATCAAGAGTTTGGGAGTAAATTTTATTCCAACAACCGACGACGGATCGTTCGGGTATCATGGTTTGGTTACGGAGGCGATGACCCAACGGCTCGACGAAATTCCAGCCAAATCATCAACCTGGTACGGATGTGGACCGGAGCCGATGCTGGCGGCGATCCAAAAGATGGCGCTGGAGCAGGGCTACCGGGGGGAGTTATCTTTGGAAGCACCGATGCCCTGTGGTGTCGGCGTTTGCCTCGGGTGCATCAAGCCGCTTCAGAATAATCCGAAAAAATATATTCGTGTTTGTCACGACGGGCCGGTTTTTGCAATCGGTGAGGTAATAATATGAAGCCTGACCTGAAAGTCGATATCGGTGGGGTGATAATAAAAAACCCGGTCATGGTTGCCTCCGGCACCTTTGGGTACGGCGAGGAATTTGACCAGCATATCAATCTTAATGCACTTGGCGGGATCGTCACCAAATCGATCACGCTTGAAGAACGGCCCGGACACCCAGCCCCGCGCACCTGCGAAACCAAAGCTGGAATGCTCAACGCCATCGGGCTGGCCAACGTCGGCATCCACCGCTTTATCGAAGAAAAGCTACCGTTTTTGGAAAAGTTTGATACCGCTATTATCGTCAATGTTGCCGGATCATCGGTCGCCGAATATGTTGAGGTTTGTCGCCTGCTGGAATCAGCCGGTCGGTTTGATATGATTGAGCTTAATGTTTCCTGCCCCAACGTAGATAAAGGTGGCATCGAGTTTGGAACCGACCCGGAAGCG
Organism: Candidatus Zixiibacteriota bacterium; assembly: GCA_030588275.1. Classification (GTDB taxonomy): domain Bacteria; phylum Zixibacteria; class MSB-5A5; order GN15; family JAAZOE01; genus JAUUYJ01. The sequence continues at coordinate 8,364 of JAUUYJ010000031.1, forward strand.
CTGACAAAAATTGTCAAGGAGATCGTAAAGGCGACGACGCGACCGATCATGGTCAAGCTCTCCCCCAACGTCACTTCAATTGTCGATATGGCTAAAGCGGCCCAAAAGGGTGGCGCATCATCAATCTCATTGGTCAATACCTTAGTCGGCATGGCGATTGATATCAGGACCAGAAAGCCAATGCTTTCCAACGGTACCGGCGGTTTGTCCGGACCGGCCATCAAGCCGGTAGCGGTGGCGATGGTACACAAAATTTTTGGAAATATAGATATCCCGATCATCGGCTTGGGTGGCATCTCAAGCTGGGAAGATGCGATTGAATTTATGCTGGTCGGAGCAACGGCGATCCAGGTCGGAACGGCCAATTTCATCGACCCTACCAGTTCGGTTAAAATCGTAACTGGGTTGGAAAAATATTTAAAGAAAAATAAAATCTCCGATATCTCGCAACTTGTCGGTCAGGTTAGGAAATAAAGAATGAACGCATTAGAAAAATTATCAAGTTCGGTGGAACATCACAAATCGATGCTGTGCGTCGGCCTCGATGTTGATCCCAAACGGGTTCCGGCCTGTTGTGGTGAAGGGATCAAGGGGATGTGTCAATTTATTCTAAATATTATTGAGGCGACATCTGACATCGTGGCCGCTTACAAGCCGAACCTGGCTTTTTACGAAGCGCTTGGTCCGGAAGGATTATCCCTTTTAAAAATGATTCGTGAACGGATTCCGGAAAAAAATGTCGTTATCCTGGACGGCAAACGAAATGACATCGGCAACACCGTTGAATTTTATGCCCGGTCTCTGTTTGAAACTTATCAAGCTGATTGGATCACCGTTAATCCATATATGGGGTACGATTCATTACTACCTTTTCTGGAGTACAAAGAGAAAGGGATTTTTGTGCTATGCCTGACATCCAATCCGGGGGCCAAAGATTTCCAGCAACTTGAGATGGGAAATCGACCGCTGTACATGCATGTCGCTCACAAGGTGGCATCGTGGAACAAAGATAACAACTGCGGATTGGTGGCCGGTGCTACCTATCCGGACCAACTCGTCCGCATCAGATCAGCCGCCGAACAGATGCCTCTGTTAATTCCCGGAGTTGGTGCGCAGGGAGGCGATCTGGAAAAAGCGGTTGCCGGCGGAACCGACAACTTTACCAAACCGGCGATTATTAATGTTTCCCGGTCGGTACTGTATGCCTCATCCGGTGAGGATTTTGATAAGGCGGCGCGAGCGACGGTGGAGCGGTTGAACGGACAGATTAGAGACCTGCGCAAAAAGCAGAGTTCCCCTCAGACTGGCTGATAACGACTCAAGGCTTGTGGGTTTGTAATTTTGGGAACCAGGACGATCTTGAGTTAGTCGTTACAATTTTTGATTTGGTGTCGCGAAGTTTGCGTCATCTATTTCAGCTTTAGAAATTAACGATTCGATATGGGCAAAAGCCTGCTCTTTTGATCCGAACAGGTTTGGATCTTCTTTCAATCTTTTTTCATATCCCAACTTAACTGTGACACGGGTCATTTTAAAACCGTATCGTGCGACTCCACCCGGAATAATATATTCTTTCATCAATCGGGAGGCCTCCTCAGCATAGGCATCTGACAGAGCAGTATCAATCAACAGATTGCCAATTCCGATAACCAGATAAAATTTCCCAAACCGTTTATACTTCCTAAAAAGCTGGTGATTTAACTCAAAATGGTCTGATAGTTCCTGCTTTGTCCCAACATCTTTTTGGTCGGGAAAATACATATGCATGATCATTCGGTCAGAGTCAAATTCATGTTGGAACAATTTTTCCAAAACAGGATTCCAGTTTAGAAGTTGGAGATTTCCCTCTCTTTAATCTCCTTTCTGGTATCGGCAAAAAACGGCAATTTGTTCACTTTCTATAGAGCTGACCTTTTTTGGCCAACTTACGCCGATAAAAAAACCCAGGAGGTTTATCCTGGGTTTCTCTTATTTCTATTTTCAGTTTAACAGGGCAACGAGGCGAAAGATTGATCAGGCCGACTTTGCCTTGATTTTTTCTTCGACCTTTTCCTCCGCCGGAGCTTCGGCAAAACCCATTTTGACCAAAATCTCCTGCTTAATCTTCGCGGCCAAATCCGGGTTTTCTCCTAAGAACAGTTTCACCCGTTCTCGTCCCTGTCCGAGGCGATCGGTCCCGTATGAGAACCACGATCCTGATTTATCGACAATTTCTTCCTGAACACCAATATCCAGCAGTTCGCCAAGGTGCGAAATCCCGATCCCAAAAGTGATATCAAATTCGGTTTCGCGGAACGGTGGGGCCACTTTGTTTTTGACTACACGGACTCGTGTCCGGTTGCCAACCATCGTGTCGCCATCTTTGATAGAAGCTATTTTCCGGATATCGAGGCGAATACTGGCGTAAAATTTTAACGCCCGTCCGCCGGTGGTTGTTTCCGGGTTGCCAAACATAACCCCGATTTTCATCCTGATTTGATTTATAAAGACGATACAGCATTTTGATTTCGCCACAACCCCGGTCAACTTGCGCAGTGCCTGAGACATCAACCGTGCCTGAAGACCCATGTGCGAATCACCCATCTCGCCTTCGATCTCGGCGCGCGGCACCAAGGCAGCGACCGAGTCGATAACGATGATATCAACCGCATTGGAGCGAACCAGCGTTTCGGTAATCTCAAGCGCCTGCTCACCGGTATCCGGCTGAGAGATCAAAAGATTATCAAGGTCAACCCCCAATGCACGGGAGTACTTGGGGTCGATGGCATGCTCGGCATCGATAAAAGCGGCTGTTCCGCCCAGTTTCTGCGCCTGTGCGATAGCATGCAAAGCGAGTGTTGTTTTGCCTGAAGATTCCGGTCCGTATATTTCGATAATCCGGCCACGCGGGTAACCGCCGACTCCCAAAGCAACGTCCAACCCCAGCGATCCGGAGGGGATGACGTCGAGACCGGTCGCGATATCATCGTCGCCCAGTTTCATTATCGAACCTTTGCCAAACTGCTTCTCGATCTGGCTAACCGCCATATCAAGAGCTTTTTTCTGATCGGGAACTTGAATAGCCATAACAACCACCTTTATTTTAAATCGTAAAGTTTCAGATTTTCGTAAATCGGCCCTTTGGGAGTCAGCGTTGACCGCACCAATCCGACCTGATCTAAGATATACTTATTCTTGGCATAATCCAAAAAGTCAAAATTTTCCAAATGAGCGGTTAGCCTTGAATAGTCACCCGGACTTTTGACCCGACCGAGAGTCAGATGCGTTCTGAAGGGGCGATGATCGGTTTCAAACCCGAGACGGCCCAGCTTGTCATCAATCGAACCGGCCAGCGAAACGGCATTTTCAGCACCATTCAACCCGGCCCAGATGACACGCGGATTGGCCAGATTAGGAAACCCACCCCACTTCGCCAGGCTGACCTCCAGCCGCTCAATATGGCCGACCGTTGAGTACAGCACATCGTCGATCAGGCTGACCCGCTCGTTTTGCGTCTCCCCTAAAAATTTGAGCGTCAGGTGGAGGTTGGCTGGATCGACCCACTTGATACCTGATCCGATCCGCCGGGCATCGACCATTAAATGGTCCAGGTCAGATTTAAGCTGGTCTGGCAATAACAGGGCAATAAATAATCTTTGCGTCATTTTCTTAACCCGGGATTTGGCATGCGAGTAATTAACTAATAAGACAAGAACAACGGTATCACATTCTTCAATTAATTTCCAATTAAAGCCTGGCGAATCATCTCCAGAGCCCCCGCAGTCGCTTTGAGCCGGTTGATGGTTCGGTCGCTTCCGAGGGTTAGTTTTTTGTGAACAGCCCGGTCAGATGTGGCCAAACCGATAAAAACGGTTCCGACCGGCTTTTCGTCGGTCCCTCCACCGGGGCCGGCGATACCGGTTATGGAAACGCCCAGGTCGGCACCAACAAGCCGTACAACCCCTTGCGCCATCGCTTTTGCACATTCGGCCGAAACCGCCCCAAACCGCTCAATCGTCTCTGGTGGAACAGCCAAATGATCCCTTTTGATGTTGTCGTCATAGGCGATCACTCCACCCAAGAAATAATCTGATGATCCGGGCAAATTGGTCAACATTCCACCCAACAGGCCACCGGTACAGGATTCGGCTACCGCCAACGTTTTTCCTTTTTCCCGAAGCAAATTTCCAACAACCTCTTCCGGCTCAATTTCACCCTCGGTATAGATGACATCCCCAAGCAGGTTGGCGATCCGATCGGCTAAGATATCAACCCCAGCCTGAACCTCTTCGGCTATCGTCCCCCGTCCCTTGACAACCAGATCAACCCCTCGGTAGGAAGGAAGGTAGGCCAAACTGACCCCTTCGGCAAATTTCAGAACCGGTCGTATTTTTTCGGCCAGCACCGACTCCATCGCACCGGACGTCCGCAGAACCCTTCTTATACTGACCAGGTTACCAACCCTTTGCTTGAGCAAAGGGATCAATTCCGCATCGGTCATCTCACGCATTTCGCGCGGGACACCCGGCATGGAACAGAATAGCTTATTGCGGTCGGTAATAACAATCCCCAAAGCAGAGCCGAAACGATTGTCGAGGAATTTGGCACCCTGCGGCAAAAGGGCTTGGTTCTGGTTGATCGGGGGCATGGTGAGACCCCGTTTTTCAAACCGTATATTTAATTGATCCAAAACTTCTTCATGAAAAATCAGATTCCGCTTGAAGACCTTGCAGATCCCTTTTTTGGTCATGTCATCGTCGGTTGGTCCCAGCCCACCGGTGGTAATGATGATCTCGGAACGACTCAAGGCGAGATGAAACGATTCAGCCATCCGTTCAATATCGTCTCCGACAGAACTGATGAAGGTAGCTGGCAAACCGATCCGATCCAGCCGTTCGGCCAGAAAGGTTGCATTGGTATCGACCCGCATTCCATTTAGGAGCTCGTCACCAATGGTTATGATTTCAGTCCTCAAACTGTTCTAACCTGCCTGAAAAATAGTTTCAAATCCAAACCACTCTAATTTGTACAACGCCAGAATTGCACCCCAGGTAAAGAGGTTGGCGTACAGGCCGGCAAAAACATCGTCGAAGGTAATCCCCCAGCCGCGTGGCCACCTTTCACAATATCCGGATGGGAACGGTTTGATAACATCGAAAAAACGAAACAGGACAAAGGCTCCGAGAAAGACGACCAGATTATGCGGCAGACCGATAACGGCAATAAACATCCCGGCCCATTCGTCGATGACGATGCTTTTGGAATCGTGCCCCAGATATTTTTCTGCGGCCCCGGCTGACCATACCGAAATAATCGTTGTAACCACCGCGACGGCAGTCATTATCATCCATCCGGTCGGTAAGAACCAGGCTATAATCCAGGCCGGAATCGTTCCGACAGATCCCGGTACAATTGGGAAATACCCGGAATACAGACCGGTCGCAACGGCAAGAGACAGTTTTTTCATTTATTTAAGTACCGCCTTAATAATTGATCCGTTTTTTATCAGGTAATCGATCCCGGTCAAAATTGTCACAACGGTGGTGACTAGCATCATCCAGTCAAAAATTTGAATCACCAAAACCGATTCAAAAAAGTTACCGTCATAGCCAATCGCCGGAAGGATCGTTTTCAGATTGATATATAGTAAAATTGCGACGATTGTAACCATCTGCAAAACCGTTTTGAGTTTGGCGGTCGTCGTAGGAGAGATCACCACGCC
>JAUUYJ010000264.1 GCA_030588275.1 Candidatus Zixiibacteriota bacterium
ATATAAAAAAACCGGTTGGGTTTAATCAACCGGTTTTAAATGTTTATTTTATTGAAACGGCATGATTAATTCCTTGATTTCTTTTTCCAACCGTCCATTGTTTTTTTAACTTTGATCCTGCTGAGACCTTTTCGGGCATCCTGATTGGCCGAGTTAAGATTTAGGGCCATTTGATACTCACTATGGGCTCTTTCGGCCATTCCCATTTTCTCATAATTGATAGCAAGATAACAATGAATCTCCGATTGAATCATTCTGTTTTCAGGACCAAGCCGCAAACCAATTTTAAGCGCCTCAATAGATTGTGCATATTGTCTGTTTCTCTGGGTTGCCAAACCAATATAATAATGCGCCTCCCAGTTATTTTGATTGAACTCAAGCGCCTTTTCACAAAATTTGAGAGCCTGCTTATATTTACCTTTGTTATAAAACTCTCTTGCTTTGGCCAGAAAAATATCAGACTGCTTTTTATTATTCTTCTTTTCAACCGCACGAGAATCAAGTTTTTTCTCGGATGTACTTGTCTTGATGATAACCATTCTATGACTGCATCCTGACGCGGCCAGAATGAACAGACCGACCAGCAAAGCAACTAACAATCTCATATAAAACTCCTTTTAGAAAATTCAGATCTTATTCTTTATATATCGGCAAAAAGCTGCCGGTTGCTTATAGGATGCTCAAAAATTGAACAGATGTTTTTTATCCGAATTGACTTTCGAGAGCAGGTTGGATATATTCAAATTATGTTACTAACGATTGATATCGGAAACACCAACACGGTTGCTGGCGTTTTTGACAATGGCAATTTGATCGATCATTTCCGGGTCGCTTCCAACCATGCGCTGACCGTTGACGAATGCGGCTTTTTTGTAACCGGCCTGATTGAAAGAATGGATATTAAATCATCCGAATTGGACCGGGTTGTTATTGGATCGGTAGTACCGAGCCTGACCCCGATCTATGAAAAAATGTCGGAAAAATATTTTAAGATAAAACCGTTGTTGGTTTCATCGGCGGTGAAATTACCGATAAAAATCGCCTATGACGACCCTTCGGCTGTTGGCGCCGACCGGATTGCCAATTCTGTTGCCGCTTTCGATAAATTCGGCGGACCGATTATTGTAGTCGATTTCGGTACCACCATCAATTTTGATGTCGTGACAGACGATGGTCAATACCTCGGCGGCGCAATCGCTCCCGGGCCGGAGATGTCGGCGAGTCAACTGGCTGCCAAAGCAGCGAGGCTTTTTGAGGTCAGAATCGAAAAACCGGCGCATGCAATCGGTAAAAACACTGCTGAATCGATAAAATCAGGCCTGTTTTACGGCACTGTCGGACAAGTTGACAAAATAATTGATAATATCATAAGTGAGCTTGGCGCAAAACCAAAGGTGATCGGAACCGGCGGGTTGGCCGGAGATTTCCAGAATCACTCGAAATATATCGAATCGATCCATCCAGCCTTAACATTAGATGGCCTGAAAATTATTTCCGACTATCAATCTGTCTGATTTTATAAGCCGTTATCCCACAAATAGATAAATCTTAATAAAACTCGAAAATAATTGAAACTTTCGCTTGACAATTTGGTTTAACCAAGTATATTTGACCGCTTGTTAGCACTCAACAAAAACGAGTGCTAATAAGTGTTGAATATGATAGTAAATGTATATTAAAAGGTAATTTTTTAAGGAGAACCAAATGGCAGTAAAACCATTATCTGATCGCGTCCTGGTGAAGCAGGAAGAGGCGGCAGAAGTTAACAAAAGCGGAATCATTATTCCTGATACCGCCAAAGAAAAACCGCAGAAGGGTGTCGTTATCGAAGCTGGCCCGGGTCGCACCGAAGATGGCAAACTGGTTGCGATGGAAGTGAAAAAAGGGGACAATATCTTGTACGGTAAATATTCCGGTACAGAAGTCACCGTTGATGATGAAGAATTTGTAATTATGCGCGAGTCAGATATTCTCGCAATAATTAAATAAGGGAGTTTAAATATGTCAAAACTTATTGAATATGATGCCTCGGCACGCGAAAAGCTGAAAATAGGCGTCGATAAATTGGCCAATGCGGTCAAAGTTACTCTTGGCCCGAAAGGCCGTAATGTTGTTCTCGACAAAAAATTCGGTTCCCCGACTGTTACCAAAGATGGTGTCTCGGTCGCCAAGGAAATCGAACTGCAAGATGCGTTTGAAAACATGGGTGCTCAGATGGTCAAGGAAGTTGCTTCCAAGACATCCGATATCGCCGGTGACGGAACCACTACCGCGACCTTACTCGCCCAGGCGATTTATCGCGAGGGTGTCAAGGCTGTTACCGCCGGTATTAATCCGATGGCCATCAAGCGTGGTATCGATGGTGCCGTTCGTGCGGTTGTTGCCGATATCAAAAAGATGTCTCAGCCGGTTGCCGGTGATCTGGAAAGAATTCGCCAGATCGGTACTATCTCAGCCAACAACGATAAAGAAATTGGCGACAAGATTGCCGAAGCGATGGAAAAAGTCGGCAAAGATGGTGTTATCACCGTTGAAGAATCCAAAACTATCGACTCCACACTCGATATCGTTGAAGGTATGCAGTTTGATCGCGGTTATGTATCACCTTACTTTGTCACCGATTCCGACAACATGGAAGCGGTTCTTGAAGACTGCTTGATCTTACTCCACGACAAAAAGATCTCAACGATGAAAGATCTGCTCCCGGCTCTTGAGAAAATTGCTCAGATGGGCAAACCGCTTCTCATTATTGCCGAAGATATCGATGGCGAAGCTCTTGCAACATTGGTTGTCAACAAACTGCGCGGCACGCTCAAAATTGCGGCTGTTAAGGCCCCGGGGTTCGGCGATCGTCGGAAAGCTATGCTCGATGATATAGCAATTCTCACCGGTGGTAAGGTCATCTCAGAAGAGGTTGGTTTCAAACTTGAGAACGTGGTTGTCACCGATCTTGGTTCTGCCAAGAAAATCACGATTGATAAAGACAATACAACTATCGTCGAAGGCGGCGGTGAAACCGATGCTATCAAGGGCAGGATCGGTCAGATCAGAAAACAGATCGACGATACCAGCTCCGATTATGACAAAGAAAAACTTCAGGAACGTCTCGCCAAGTTGGCCGGTGGTGTTGCCGTTATCAATGTTGGCGCCGCGACTGAGACCGAGATGAAAGAAAAGAAAGCTCGTGTTGAAGATGCTCTTAGCGCGACCCGCGCCGCTACCGAGGAAGGTATTGTTCCGGGCGGCGGAGTTGTTTTCTTAAGAGCGATCGGTGCTCTTGACAAAATCAAGCTCATTGATGACGAGATGGTTGGTGTTAAGATCGTCCGTCGTGCGCTCGAAGAGCCGATCCGTCAGATCGCCAACAATGCCGGAGTCGAAGGTTCCATCGTTGTTGATAAGGTCAAAAACGGAAAAGGTTCCTATGGTTATAATGCCGAGACCGACAACTATGAAGACTTGATGGATGCCGGTGTTATCGACCCGACCAAGGTTTCTCGTATTGCTCTTGAGAATGCCTCATCGATCAGTGGCCTGCTTCTGACTACTCAGGCTTTGATTACCGATAAGCCCGAAGAAAAATCAGCCATGCCGGCAATGCCGGGCGGTGGTGATATGGGCGGCATGGGCGGCATGGGTGGCATGGGCGGAATGTACTAATCCGTTTGAATATAAATGTGCGCGGCAGACGTCCCCGTCTGCCGTGTAATGTTTTTCCCGCTCAGGCGTAGAATATAGCATTATAATTAAACCTCCGGCCCAAAACCGGAGGTTTTTTTAAGGGGAGAACATGGAATAAGACATAGACGTAAGGAGTAATACATAAAATACTTGATTATAGAGGAGTAAT
>JAUUYJ010000233.1 GCA_030588275.1 Candidatus Zixiibacteriota bacterium
CCAGATTTTTGACCCCTTGCTCAATATTCAATAAATCGTTTCCGTGCTTTTCGAGATCATCCAACAGGGTTGAATTGAGGTTCATAACCTGTCCGGTCCGCATATTCTTGATCTCAAGATATCCAACCTCGCGCCACCGTTTTTTGACCGCATCGGAATATCGATCAAGTCGGGCCACCGAAGCCCAGGTCACCGCCGCCTTGACTGCCTTATTCCCGGTTGCCGTCAAAACAGTCATGGCACCACCCCGGCTGTGACCAACCAAACCAACCTGGAAAAATTTACGACCGAAAAAACCGTCCTTACAGGCATCAATAAGTTCGTTCAATTCACGAATCTCACGGGAAAAATCATTTTTGGAAAATTTATCAAGCTCGGTAAATTCAGACGGCTGTTCGCCTATTCCATTGTGCGAAAAATTAAAGGTCAGGGCAAAGAATCCCCGGTCAGCCAGGAATTGCCCGATATGGGGGACAAAGCCCCAATCTTTGAATCCTTTGAATCCATGCACAAAGATGACACAGCGACGATTAACATCGGTCGGATCGCCAAAGCTGGTCAAAGACAGTTTTTCACCATCGGTAGCAGTAAAAGCATGGTCGTTTTTCATACTGCCAATATTATCGTTGAAAGGAATAATGACAAGGAAAACAAAACGGCATGAAGATTATTTGCCCTGAGACATGACAATCGGAGTGACGTAATCGTCGCCCGGATTTTGCTTACCAAGGAGGCGATTTAGAACCAATATTGTAATGCGTCGATTGCGGGCATCAAGCGGATTGTCTTTAATTCGCAAATTGTTGGAAGCATAACCGCGCACTTGATAGACCTGCCCCGGTTTCAAACCACCTTCAGTCATGGCCCGCCTTGCGGCGTTGGCACGATCGGCCGACAGTTCCCAGTTGCCATAATCTTCCCGACCGGCCAGATCGGCTGCATCGGTATGCCCTTCGATAACCAACTGATTAGACAGCTTCTTAAGCTCCATCGCAATCGTCTTAAGAATCAGCTCTCCCTTAAGACTCAACATCGGCGAACCGGGTTTAAAAAACGAGACCGATTCGCTACCCTCAATCAGCTGAATCCGCAAACCTTCCCGGGTTATTTCGATCTGTACATGATCTTTGAGAATATTTAAGCCGGGCATATCGTTGATGATTTGGCGTAATCGGGAACCCAACTCCTCCATCTCCCGCCTGAGTTGTTCCTCCAAAGTGGGAGCTTTCTCGAACGAACCATCGCCGGGTGATCCACCATCCAAAACTCCGGTCCCTTTGATTAAGATACCTTTTTGGACATTTTTGGAATAGGCAACCGGGTCCTGAAAATAAGAAGCAACCTGTTGCTTGACCTCATCATCTTGATTAACCAGCCACATAACCAGAAAAAAGCAGAACATTGCGGTCATAAAATCGGCAAAGGCGACCTTCCATGAACCTCCATGATGGCCACCATGCTTGACGATTTTTTTGATGATGATGATTGGTTGTTCTTTGTTGTCCGCCATAACCGCTTACTTTCGGGCTTCCTTACAAGCATCCTCAACTTCAATAAAGGAGGGGCGCACTTCTCCTGGGAGAGAACGCCGACCATATTCGACCGCGATTGACGGGGGGACACCTTTACAAAAGGCCATCAGGCATTGTTTGAGGCAGACCATGTAGGATCCATTGGCCATATTTCGTCCCTTGAGGGCGGTCGCCAATGGGCCAACAAATCCGTAGCACAAGATGATACCGATAAAGGTGCCAACCAGAGCCGCTCCAACGCTGTGGCCAATAGCCTCGGACCCTTCATTCAATTTGGCCATCGTCAAGACCACGCCCAAAACGGCGGCGACGATACCGAGTCCGGGAAAAGCATCTGCAATCGTGCCCAACTTTTCCGCCCCTTCATTGATCTCTTCGTGGTGCGTATCAAGGTCGATATCAAGAAGCGCTTCCAACTCGTGTGGCTGTACCGATCCGGTAATAATCAGCCTCATAGTGTCGGACATAAAATCGACTGCATGATGATTCTTGAGAAATCCGGGATAGGCTGAAATTACATCTGATTCGTGTGGCTTTTCAATATGGCTCTCCAGACCAACCAATCCTTCCCGCCGGGCAATATTGAAGATGGAATAAAGCATTACCATTAGATCGGAGTAATCCTTTTTTGCGTATCCCGCGCCAAGGAGCCCCATCAACTGGCCGATTAGTTCTTTCAAAACCGGAATCGGTGTCATAACTATCAAGGAGCCAACAGCCGCTCCCCCGATAATCAAGAGCTCAACCGGTTGGTACAAAGCCATGATATTACCCCCTTCGAGGATAAAACCACCGGCGACCGATCCAGTTACGATAATAAAGCCAATAATAATCAGCATAATTTTACAATCCTAAAACGGTTAGTTATTCTATGAGCCTCTTTAGTTTAGATCGGCATATGGATCAACCCTCTTAGCCCTTTTTTGAATTCGGATCAGATACCGGTCCAAAATGAGAAAAAATAAACCGAGCCATTTTTTTAGTCATAGCGGTTGGTTGCTCCGGGACGAATCTGATTGACTTAAACGCTAATCCCAATTAACTTAACAGTTCGTTTTTTAGGCTTAAAAGGCAGGTAAAATTATGAAGTATTCCCCGGTTAAAGCGGCTACCGGATCAAAATTGAGTTGTAAAGGGTGGGTTCAGGAAGCGGCTCTTCGGATGCTCAATAATAACCTCGATCAGGAGGTGGCTGAGGATCCGAAAAATCTGATTATTTACGGTGGTTTTGGAAAAGCGGCCCGAAATTGGAACTGCTACCATGCCATTGTCGATTCTCTCAAAAAACTATCGGACGATGAAACTTTACTGGTTCAATCCGGCAAGCCGGTCGGTGTCTTTCAGACGCACGAATATGCTCCCCGCGTACTGATTGCCAACAGCAATCTGGTACCCCATTGGGCTACTTGGGAGAAATTCCGTCAGTTGGATAAGCTGGGGTTGATTATGTATGGTCAGATGACCGCCGGAAGTTGGATCTACATCGGCACTCAGGGGATTATTCAGGGGACTTACGAAACCTTTGCCGCCATAGCCGACAAACATTTTAAAGGGGATCTGTCCGGTCGCTGGATTTTGACCGGCGGGATGGGGGGGATGGGTTCGGCCCAGCCGCTCTCCGGAACGATGAATCAAGCCTCGATTTTGATTGTCGAAGTTGACGAGGCGAGGATCAACCGTCGGATAAAAATCGGTTTCTGTGACGTTAAGGCAAAAACGCTCGACAAAGCGCTGAAGCTAATCAAAGAACATACCGCCGCCAACGATCCGATCTCGGTCGGGTTGGTCGGCAACTGTGCCGAAATCTTCCCCGAAATTTTCCGTCGCGGAATCCTGCCCGATATCGTCACCGATCAAACCTCATCACACGATGAACTCAACGGCTACATACCGGAAGGGTTTACCGCTACCGAAGCGGCCCGTCTGCGCAAAAAAAATCCAACCGACTATATCAAACGCTCCTTCGCGTCGATGGTCCGCCATTGCGAAGCGATGCTCCGTTTTCAAAAGGCCGGTTCGGTCGTCTTCGATTATGGCAATAACCTCAGAGGTCAGGCCAAAAAAGGGGGACTAAAAAACGCCTTTGATTATCCCGGATTTGTCCCGGCCTACATCCGCCCGTTGTTCTGTTCTGGTAAGGGACCATTCCGCTGGGTGGCTCTCTCCGGTGATCCGCAGGATATCGCCGTAACCGACAAAATTGTCCAAAAAGAGTTTAAGCATAACGAATCGTTGATGCGCTGGATCAAGCTGGCCCAAAAGAAAATTCCGTTTCAAGGACTCCCGGCTCGAATCTGTTGGCTGGGGTATGGGGAGCGAGCCCGCTTTGGCGACATTATAAACAACTATGTCAAAAAGGGTAAAATCTCTGCGCCGGTTGTCATCGGGCGGGACCATCTCGATTGTGGATCGGTGGCCAGCCCATATCGGGAAACCGAAAATATGCTGGATGGCTCCGATGCCATCGCCGATTGGCCACTCCTTAACGGTTTATTAAATACCGCTTCGGGTGCTTCGTGGGTTTCCCTGCATCACGGAGGAGGGGTCGGAATGGGTAATGCTATTCATGCCGGAATGGTTGTCGTTGCCGACGGTACCGACGAAATGAAAAAACGGCTCAATCGTGTCTTGACCAACGATCCGGGAACTGGCGTGATGCGTCATGCCGATGCTGGTTACAAAGAGGCGCAGAAATTTGCCAAAGATAACAAAATAAAGATACCGGTCGTCAAACCGACAAGTGGCTCCTAACTCACCGCGATCCACACCCCGATCCACG
>JAUUYJ010000155.1 GCA_030588275.1 Candidatus Zixiibacteriota bacterium
AGCTGCATCATTCCACAAACATCTGAAGCTGGTTCTTGTAGAATTTATTATCCGGGTCCTGGTCAATCGCCTGCTGGATAAAATTTAACGCTTCGGCTTTCTTACCCTGAAAAAAACAGATTTCGGCGGTCGTGTTCAAGGCTCGCGCCCGGTACGGTCCCGGAATCGTTTGGTCAATTGTGCGTCTGGCGTAAAGCTCTGCTTCCTCTAAATTCGCTCGCCTTTCGAGACAGTACTTGGCAAAGGCGTACGACTGATCCCGGTTGTTTTGCCAGCCGGCTTTCATCCCTGATTTTTTCAGGCGGATGGCGCGGGTGGTATCGTTTTTTATTAGTAGAATGTAATCGGCCTGAAACTGGAGTTTGGCCAGCTTTCTGTTTTTGATCGATTTGTCAGCCTCGTCGGATGATGCATCAATACCAGCCTTGAGATATTTTCCGAGCCTTTTGCGCAGATTCTTTTTGCAGGCCAACCGGACCATCATCTGTCCCATGCTGACGATTTTGGAATTTGATTGGTATTTTGAAGTTAGCACCGCATCGGCTGAGGGGAAGACCGAATCGGTCGGAAGTTGATCTTTCCAGACGGCGTTGCAATAATTGCGGAAGAGTTCAAAGGCGTAGTCGTAAAATCCGGCTCGACCTATACCGACGGCAGAATGGTAATATTCTATCGCCTTAAGATGCTCGTTGTTGTCGCTGAAATGTCCGGCTAAAAAGAGGGCGTCTTTATAGATTGGTTGTTTTTTATACCTCTCAATCCGTTTTGGAATGGTGATGCTTTCGTTGTAAACCTGATTGAGCTTTTTGATCAAGGCCTGATACCCGCCGGTGTAACCGGTCCATCGTTGCATAACTATGCCCATCCGGTCAACCGTCATAAAGACCGGGTAGGTGGAGCCAACCTTGTACTTTTGGGCCAGAGCAACTCCTTCACCCTGTTTGACATCGACGACATAATGAATGAATCGGTCCAGCGATAATTTTAGTTCTGCTACCGTCCCCGCTTCACGAGCGGCCTTTTGGCAAAACTCTCAGTCTTCGTGGACAAACTGAATCAGAACCGGATTGCCGTAATAGTGCGACAGGTCTAGAGCATCTTTGAGCGAACGGATTTTGGCCGCTTGAACCGGTGCCAAAATTATAAAAAACGCCAAGATGGCTATCAGAGTTCTATATATTGATTTTAGCATTTCCATATTATACAAATTTATCCCTGTCTTGAACCTGACTTTTTTCCGTTTATTTTGCCAGACTATTTTATTACTTTTAAGGCCAATCCGCTATCCGGCTGTCTGTTCGGTGCGGCGGATGATTTCATCTTGAAGTGGTACTCCCAATTCGACGAAGTAATCGCTGTATCCTGCTACTCGGACAATCAAATCACGATGGGCATCCGGATCTTTCTGCGCTTGTCGCAAGGTTCTGGCATCAACAACGTTGAATTGGATATGATGTCCGTTCATCTCAAAATAGGTCCGAACCAAATCAGAAATATTTTTGATCGCTTTATCACTCTCAAAAAACTCAGGGGTGAATTTTTGATTTAATAGCGTTCCCCCGGTTTTTAGCTGGTCGATCTTGGCGGCCGATTTCAAGACGGCGGTAGGACCAAACCGATCGGCTCCCTGGACTGGTGAAATCCCCTCGGAGATTGGCAAACCAGCTTTGCGGCCATCCGGTGATGCTCCCATAACCGATCCGAAATAGACATGGCAGGTGGTTGGCAAGAGATTAACCCGGAACTGCCCTCCCTTATAATTGGGGCGATTGTCTATTAGGTTAAAATATGATTCAAATAGGCGGACCCAGATATCATCGGCGTAATCGTCATCGTTACCGTATTTGGGGCTATTTGAAATTAATACCTGCCGGAGCGGTTCGTCGCCGTCAAAATTATTTTTGAGAGCCGACATCAGAGTTTCAAAGTCAAAACTGTTCTGGTCAAAAATATGATACTTAATGGCGGCCAGGCAGTCGGTCGTTGTGCCAACTCCAACCCCCTGAATATAAGAACTGTTGTAACGGGCTCCACCGCAGTTGTAATCCAGACCTGCTTCGATGCAGTCATCAATAAGAATCGATAGAAATGGTGATGGCAGAATCTCGCCCCAGAGCTTTTCTATAACTAAATTTCCTTTGATCTTAATCTCGATAAAGTGGCTCAACTGTTTTTCAAAGGCTGAATACAGTTGATCGAAATTTTTAAACGACTCGATTTTGCCCGTTTTGATTCCGACCAGCTTGCCACTGCGCGGATCGGTGCCGTTAAATAGAGTGACTTCTAAAACCTTCGGGATGTTGAAATAGCCGGTCAGGATATAGCTTTCTTTTCCAAACGCGCCCGCTTCGACACAGCCTGAAGCACCACCGCACCGAGCATCAACCAGCGTTTTCCCTTGCCGCGTCAACTCTTTGATGATGGCATCGGTATTGAAAAGTGAGGGTTGTCCAAAACCGGTTTTTATGATCTTCAGGGCACGATGTAATAGTTTGTCGGGCGATTTTCTGCTGACCTGCACCATTGAGCTTGGTTGCAGGATGCGCATCTTTTCGATCACATCCAGCAGGATGTAGGTCATCTCGTTGGAACCATCGGCCCCGTCAACATCAACGCCACCAACATTGATCAAACAAAAATCGGTGTAGGTATTACTTTCCAAAGCTGTCACGCCAACTTTGGGAGGGGCCGGTTGATTGTTGAATTTGATCCAGAACGATTGCAATAGTTCAATCGTCCAGTCTTTGGTGAGGCTTTTGTCAGCCAGCCCCTCTGTGTAAAACGGGAAGAGGTGTTGGTCCAACCGTCCCGGGTTGAACGAATCCCAGGTGTTGAGTTCTATAATAACACCAAGATGCACAAACCAGTATGACTGAAGCGCTTCCCACAAATTTCGTGGTGCATGGGCCGGGACATGGCGGCATATTTCAGCCATCTGCGTCAGCTCTGTTTTCCGCTTTTGATCAGGTTCGGATATGGCCATCTCCGAAAGTTTTTCAGCATATCTAATCGCGTACAACATGATGGCATCGCAGGCGATTGACATGGCGGTCAGCTGATTCTTTTGATCTTCTGAATTTTTGCCTTCATTTTCTGTCAGTTGAGCGAGTCGGCTTTGTATGCGATTTTTGAAATTCAGGAAACCGTTTTTGTAAATTTTATCATCCAGGACGGTGTGGCCGGGGGCGCGCTGTTCCTGGAATTCGGTAAATATCCCAGCATCATAGGCGGTCAACCAATCGGCATCCATCTTGGCAAAAATCTGATCCCGAATTGACTGCCCCTTCCAATAGGGAGCGATCTCTTTTTCCTGCTGTTCAAATGTTTGTCGGTCAACTTTGAACGATACCTTGGCGCGGGAATTGAGGATCTCAAAATCTTTCTGCGAATGGGTGCATATTTCCGGATAGGTTGAGGTTGCTTTTGGTTTTGGCCCTCGTTCTCCAACGATCAACTCGCCGTCGTTGACTATCAGGGCTTTATTTTCAAGAATATATCTAAAGGCCAACGCCCGTGCGATCTGAACCGGTTGGGCATCGGCTTGACCGGATTTGTAAAAAGCAGTCAACAGTCCGGCCCGTTCCAGGTTTATTGATGGTGCGGTGTTGATCGTCTGATGTCGTAATTTTTCTATTCTGTCACTCATGTTATCCTCCGATCAGGACGTCGTATCCGGCCGATGAAAAAGGGAGGGCGATCTGTTCTAATCGTTCAGGCGGTTGTGTTTTTGCCTTGGCAATTCCACCAGAGATATTATAACGCCGATACTTGTCAATCGCCAGTTGATTAAACGGGAGGAGCGTTACCGTTTGAACCGATCTGAGTTGGTTGATAAATTCAAGAATGGCTGACAGGTTATCAGTGGTGTCGGTGATTCCGGGAATAAGCGGGATGCGAATGTTGATCTGTTCTCGTGCCCTGTCCAGATTGGTGAGGTTATCCAGAATCAAACGGTTAGAGACGCCTACATATTTTTGGTGCTGGACGTCATCAATCAATTTCAAATCGAACAGATACAGATCAACCAGCCCGGCCAGCTTTTCAAACTCGGAAAACTCGGCATAGCCGGAGCTATCGACCGCGGTATGAATATTCTCATCACGACAGAGGTGTAATATTTCGGCTAAGAAATCTGCCTGCATCATCGGCTCACCACCCGAAAAGGTTACTCCACCTCCCGATTGTGCGAAGAACGGTTCATCCTTTATGATTTCACGAAATAATTCTGATGAGTTTACATTCGGACCAATAAATAACTGGCGACAGGGCAGGTTAGGTTCCAGCTTTGATGCGCCCGAATCGAAGCAACCGGTCGATTGGATTTTGCCCCGGCTTTCGGGGTTATGGCACCATTTACAATTTAAAGGACAGCCCTGAAAGAAAACGGTTGTCCGTATTCCAGGTCCGTCATGGAGGGCGAATTTTTTAAGGTCGAAAACAGTTCCGGTCATATTGACTTATCAATAAAATTAAGTGATGGCAGATGTTTCTCTGGCATGAATATTATATGATGAAAAGAATATAAGGCAAGCGGAGAAGCGTGCAAGAGAGCTGAAACCAATGGCTCTACTTGATAATTTCAACGCTGAACTTATATACGCGAGCCTGTTTTTCTTTATAACTGTTTTTGGGGAGTCCCGCTTTGAGACAGGTCTGTTCCAAAAATGTTATCCGGTTCCAATCGTTTTCTGTGGCAACCTGTGGGAGCAATAACCCGGAATGGGATTCTAAACGAATCATCAGGCCGTGTCGTCCAACCCGGATTGACCGAATATCGTCAACGATTGCCAGAGGTGACATAACCGAAATCTCATACCCCAGTTGGTCCAACTCTTCGGCAGTTACCGCTGGAAATCTGGGGTCCTCGAAGGCGGCGGCAAAGGCCATCTCCTGAATTGTTTCGGGCAACGGGAGACGGGCCTGAGTAAAACCGATACAGCCGCGCAGGTTCCCACCTTTGGTAAGGGTGACAAACGCCCCACGTTTTTCCCCAAGCCGCTGAGTCGGCGCCGGAGGAGGTACTGAAGTGAATTTTTTGTTTCCAACTCCGGAGGTCACGGTCTGGCGAGCAAGGTCGAGTAGATAGGTTTTCTCTTCCGGCGTGAATGGATCACCCTGTCTGACAACCGGTGTACCCTTTAAAGCAGTTTTTTTCGGTTCTGTTTTGGGACCGGTTATGACCGCCGAAAGGTAGCCGACAACAGCCGAAAAATCGCCGGAAGCTTCACCAGAGGTTCCGTAGCTGATAATTTCCACCTCTTGTCCGCCCATCCGCCGGGTTGCCTCAATCACAGCCGCCACCGGACCAAAGCCGCACGCTTCCGCTTTTTCTCCGGAAATACATTTAATAATCTCTTCTGACCGATATTTTTTTAGAGAGTTTTCAAAATTACGGTCAAGGCGCCGTGCCTCTTTTTCTTCGTGATAGTGAGACATATCAGTCGAGGCGACCAGCAAAATATTTTTCCCTTTTATGGCGGCTGTCAGAACTTCCGCCGCCGCTCGGATCGTTGATTCCTCCTGATCCCCCATAACCATTGCGACCAGTTTGAATTTTCCCAGGACCGTTTGCAGAAAAGGGAGATGAACTTCCAACGAATGTTCTCCCTGTCCGCCCGAACCGGTATGACCGACGGTTGATGAATAGACATCGGGTAGTCTGTTGGACATACTGTCGGAAAGTTTGCGGTCGATTTCGACAACGCCAATTGGTGTTTGGTAGGCTCCACCGGAATAGATGGAGACACCCTTAAAAAAACCATGGAAGGGAGCGATGACGATAACTGCATCGAAATTCTGACCTTCGATCTGTTTATAGGCGTTGGCGGCGATCTGTCCGGAATAAATGTACCCGGCGTGTGGCGCAATAATTGCTCGGACCGAACCGTCAATCTGTCGTTTTTCCGCATCTTTAAAATACTGGGCCAACTGTTTGGCCAGATCGACCGGGTTGGAAGGGTAAAACTGCCCCGCCACCATCGGTCGACGAACCTCGGTGCTGTGTCCATAGTAGGTCATAGTCCAATAATTTACGACGCTTATCTCCAAATGTCAAACGGTGTCGTCAAATTGCTGTAGGGCGGACGGTTTTGGGAAGTTTTTGTTTGCCCACCCTCGCCAAAATCGGCTATACTGACTCCAATAAATAATGTCCCCCCACCCCCCACGGAGGAATTAGTAAAATGAAGCGGATGATTGATAATCGCAGGTTTGTCCTGATTCTAACGGTCTTGACCGTTTTCTGGGTGGCC
>JAUUYJ010000374.1 GCA_030588275.1 Candidatus Zixiibacteriota bacterium
CGAAAGGTCATCTCTCCTAACTTGAACGATTGTCCCACCGATGAAACCGCCGCCAGATGAAACAAAAATTCCGGGCGCGCTTTGGTTATATATTTTTTGCAGGCAACAGCATCAGTGATATCGAAGCGGTCGATGGTGACTTTTTGCGGTAGGTCGGAAAGATTGCGCTCACTCTCCCCCGGTAAAGCGGAACCACGAACCGAGTATCCATTTTGCAAAAGTTCGCCAGCCAGATACGACCCGGCAAATCCGCAAATCCCGGTGATGTACGCTTTTTTCTTAGGCATCCTGTAATCGTTTGAGGTCAGCCTCGACCATCATCTTAACCAACCCGGCAAAATCGACCTTTGGTTCCCAATCGAGGATTTTTTTGGCCTTGTCCGAATTGCCGATCAGATGATCGACCTCAGCCGGTCGCATAAAGCGAGGGTCCTTGACAACATATTTTTCGTATTCCAGATCGACGCACTCAAAAGCGGCCACAACAAAATCTTTGACCGAATGGGCCGACCCGGTCGAGATGACAAAATCCTCCGGCTTATCCTGCTGGAGCATCAACCACATCGCCCGAACATAATCCCCGGCAAAACCCCAATCTCGGCAAGCATCAAGATTACCCAAAGCTAATTTGTCGGCCAGCCCAAGCTTGATCCGAGCCGCTCCGTCGGTAATTTTTCGGGTAACGAACTCAAGACCGCGCCGTGGCGATTCATGGTTGAATAGAATTCCGCTGGTGGCATGGATATTGTAGCTCTCCCGATAATTGATCGTAATCCAATGTCCATACACTTTGGCCACGCCATACGGGGAGCGAGGGTAAAAGGGGGTCGTCTCTACCTGCGGAACTTCCTGCACCCGGCCAAACATCTCAGAGGATGACGCCTGATAAAACCGGATTTTGGGATCGACATGCCGGATCGCCTCAAGCATTTTAGTCACTCCCAGAGCGTCAAACTCACCGGTCAAAACCGGTTGACTCCAGGATGTCGGGACAAAGCTCTGGGCCGCCAGATTATAAATCTCATCCGGCTTAGCCTCTTCGACAGCTTTGATAATCGAGAGTTGATCCAGAAGGTCAGCCTGGACAAACTTCAGCCGATCCCGGATATGCTCGATCCGTTCAAACGATTCGGTTGAGGCCCGTCGGACCATACCATAAACTTCGTAATTTTTTTCCAGAAGGAGGTCGGCCAGATACGATCCGTCCTGACCGGTAATTCCGGTAATAAGCGCACGCATAAATAATCCCTTTCTCGGGGATGGTTTAATTACCGCCGAATATACGCTTATACCCAACCAGCGTCAATTAGTTTTGTGATCACCAGAAGTTCAAAGACATATGAAAACCGCTCGACTGGCTATTATTGCTATCTGTTTATTACTCAAAAAGATAACAAAAGATGGGCAAAGTTTATGATGTAACCGGGTTACCGAGGTGACAAAAACAACCGATGTACAATTGGATGAAAACCAAGCGCTTCAGTTCGTCTCCCTATTTATTCACGACCTCGAGGCACCACTGGTTGCTTTAAAATCGCTTCTGCGCCTGTGGGGAAAAGACCGTTTCGACCAATCAAACCAAACTCCACCGAAAATGAGCCAAAAAGAGGAAGAAGAGTCGACATTGGTCGGATGAAAAATAAAATTTACCCTTGCCTCAATTTATTGAGTGCGGTAATTTATTCGCTGTTATGAAAACTGATTATCTGACAAATTTGACCCGGCGATTGCTTTTAATCGGGCTGGCCCTGTTCATTCTTTCGTGCGGCTCTGCTCAGGAAACCCGACTTCCGGCACCGTATGTCGCCAACGACAACCTTGTCGATCCTCCTCACGATCTGGCTGAGATAAATCTTCAATTCTCACCCCCC
>JAUUYJ010000369.1 GCA_030588275.1 Candidatus Zixiibacteriota bacterium
GATCGGAATTTCTCCGGCACGAATTTATCTGGGGTTTATGGTTGCCACTTTTTTCCTATCGATGTGGATCTCCAACACCGCTACGACCGAAATATTCATGCCAATTTTGGGAGCGATGGCGGTCGCCATCAAGATAAACCCATTGATGCTGATGATTCCAGCAACTTTGTCCGCCTCCTGCGCCTTCATGCTACCGGTGGCAACACCACCCAACGCGATTGTTTTTGGAACCGGAGAAATTCAGATTCATGATATGATGCGAGCCGGGATCATTATGAACATCGTCGGAATTTTTCTGATAACCTGCGCTATTTATTTAATCGGTATTAATATTTTTGATATTGATCTGTCAGCGATGCCATCATGGGCCGTCGGCATGTAAGCGATCGGCCCATTTTGACGAGTAAATTTAATCAAAGATTTTCTGACCAGCCAAAAGCTTGGCCGCCCGTGCCACATTTGCACCATGACAACGAGCCGGTTCAGCCATGTTGTCGGGGAATCCAATCGGTCCCTTATCATCCGCAGTTCGAGCGCATGGTCCCCATTGCAGACCACCGTTGGCATAACCGGGTGACGACTTGGGGAACGGAACAAAAATCATCCCCAGCTCAGTAACATTGCTGATCATCGCCAACATCGCCAACTCACCACCACCACCGGTTCCACCCAAACCACCGCCGGTGGCAAAGACCGCACCAACCTTGCCATTCATTTTATTTTCCATCCACAGCCCCCCGCAGACGGTATCAATGAATTTTTTAATCTTCCAGGCTGGTGAACCCATATGAACCGGAGTCCCGAAAATTACCGCATCGGCCGATTCCATGTCGTCAGATGTTGCATCCTCAGCCGCTTTGGATTCGGCTGTGCATCCATCAACCGATCCGGCACCTGAGACAATCTCGTCCGCCATCTTCTTGGTCGATCCATAGTCGGTTGCGTAAACAACTAATATCTTTGCCATTATTTTTTACTTTCCTTCTTCCGCTTCCGGTTTCGCTTTGACCAATTCGATTTCGAGGTTGATTGTAACATCGTTTCCAACCATCAGCTTGCCATCTTTTAAGGCACTATCAAATTTCATGTTAAAATCCTGACGGTTAATCGTCACCGATGCGGAAAATCCAGCTCGTTCGTTGCCCCAGGGATCGGTTGCTGAACCGTTGAATTCGCAATCGAGAGTAACCTCTTTGGTAACATCTTTCATCGTCAGGTCGCCGGTCATTTTGAATTCGGCACCGGAGCCGGGCAGAATAGATTTTGATATGAAGGTCATTGTCGGAAATTTTTCGACGTCAAAAAAATCGGCACTTTTCAGATGTTTATCCCGGCCTTCACTTTTGGTATCAATTGAGGCCATCTGAATTGTCAGATCGACCGTCCCACCAGCCACATTCGTACCATCAAAATTAACCGTTCCGGAGTAATCTCCAAACTGTCCCTTCGCTTTACTGATAACCATATGCCTGACCGAAAACTCAACGGTTGAATGAGTTACGTCAATATTCCAAACATCGGCAACACCGATCGAGGCGATCCCAAGCGACATCACGATCAACACAGTAATAAACAAAAATTTCATCATCATCTGCCATTCTCCTTTTGTTGAAATAGATAGTTTTGTACGTTGCCGTTTTAACAAATGCAGGTCCATTTTGTTCCGATTTATTACTATATACGGCAATACTTTTAGGGGTATTCTTGTGCCTAACGGATACAATCCTGTCCGTGGCTGGCGGATCGTATCCCCTTGTGGGACATCCCCGTCTGCCCCGTTTTCGCGTTCTGTCTGGTCCTGACTTAGTTGTGACCTGACAGTATGAAAATCAACCATCTCTTGGGCCGGAGGACCCGGCCCCTACAGTTAGGAGGATGAAATTATTTCGGTACTACAATCTCATCTCGAAGAGGGCGACAGCCAAGAAGTGACAA
>JAUUYJ010000329.1 GCA_030588275.1 Candidatus Zixiibacteriota bacterium
ATCCGCCTGGCTTTGCTTCAGGGGGATATGTCGATTGCCGGAAAATGGAACCCGGACAACCGCGATTATAATTTCAAGCTTTACGATTCGTTATCAACGGTGGCGGTCGGAACCGATTCAAGTATCGACCTTTTGATTTGGCCGGAGACGGCACTACCGGCTTATCTTTTGTCCAATCGTACGCTAACAACAAGGGTTTCCAAAACGGCGCAGAAAGTCAAGCGACCGTTATTGACCGGCACGCTTGATTACGACAGCCTAACCGGTTTGTACTATAACGCCGCCATTCAGTTCGATGCCGATGGCTCGCATCGGCCCGCTTTTCATAAAACCAAACTGGTTCCGTTTGCCGAGACCGTACCTTACAGCGAGTATGTGCCATGGTTTGCCAATCTCTCTTTGGGCTGGTCCGATTTTGAGCATGGGAAGAATCATCAGGTATATGAAAATGAATTTGGGTCATACGGGATTCTGATCTGTTATGAAGTTATCTTTCCTGAATTGGTGCGGGATTATGTTGAGCGTGATGTTGATTTCATGGTCAACATCACCAACGACACCTGGTATGGGTGGTCGTCCGGTCCGTTTCAGCATGCCGGTATGACCCCTTTTCGGGCGATTGAAAATCGTCTGCCGATTGCCCGCGTGGCCAACAGCGGATATAGCTATTTCGTCGATAAATATGGGAGAATGTATAATAAGAGCCGGTTGTACGAACGTACTATTATGTATGGTGATTTGTCACCCCGGACGGAGAAAAGTTTTTATTCTCGGTATGGGTCGGTCCTGGGGAAAACAGGTCTGTTGATTATCATCATCGTTTCATTTATAATGATAATAATATGGCAACGAGAACGATTTTTAAATATACGATAGTTATCTCTCTGGTAATTCTGTTTGCCTCAATTTGTGGGGCGGAGAAATTACATTGGGCGAGCTATACCTCTTTTCGCAATAGCCAGGAGATGGTTAATTATAACGGCGCTATCTGGACAGCTACGACCGGCGGTTTGATTCGAGTCGATCCTGACACAAAGCAATTCAAAACCTACACCAACGTTGATGGGTTGGGGACTACGCACCTTTTGAGTTTGTGCGTCGATGATCAGAATCGGCTTTGGGTTGGAGGACGGGGGCGTTTGATTAATTTTACCGACCCATCACATCCTGATCTGTACTTGCTGACCGACCGGGATGGTCTTTTGGTCGATATCGTTGATATTTCTGCGACACCCGGTGGTGACAGTTTGTGGTTGGCGGCAGGGCGGTTGGGAGCGGTTCTTTTCCTGCCTGGTTCCGAGCGCGGCGAGGGGTTGATTCTTGATAATTTCGCACGGTTTGGAAATATTGATCGGGAAACGCCGGTATTAAATATTGCTCTCGATTCCTCAAATGTTTGGGTCGGAACCGAAGGAGGGCTGGCGGTTGGATCGCGCCATGATGTCAAGCTGTTGAAAGCTCCAACCGAATGGATTTCGTATCGTCCGAGTGCCATGGAAACGTTGACTGAGGATCAGATACACGGATTGGGTATTATCAATGATACCGTTTACATCGGTACGGCGGTTGGTCCGTATCGCTTCGACCAGAATGCGAATGACCTTATCAAGATTGATATTTTTGGTGATCCGTTCGTTTACAATATGACAAGTTTTGCCGACAGCCTCTTTATTTATACCGGTCGGGGAACGACGATGCTTACCGGTGGCACGCAAAGCGGGTTTCCGACCAATGGGCAACCGATTACTAACACGCATGCCGGCCTTATAGATAAAAATGGTTTGTACTGGAGCGGAACGCTGGGTGATGGTCTCTATTTTCGGGACGGAAATCTGATGGTGCCATTTGATGTTGGTGGAGCGCCGTCGAATATTTGTCTGGAACTTCTCGTTGCCAACGGGAAGGTCTGGGGTGCTTTTGGTAGCAGTGGCCTGTCGTATCTGGCCGATAATCGGTGGACGAAAATTGATACAATAACTGGCTGGGTTAATACGCTGGCTCTTGGTCCGCTGGGTGAGATTTGGGCAGGAACCTGGGGGGATGGGGCCTGGCGCATTGATGGTGACGACCTGCGTAATTTTAATATCAGCAACTCTGGGTTGTCCGGTCCATCTACCTCTTTGACTTTTGAAATAGTGGCCGACATCGCCGTCTCCGGTGATGCGATTTGGTTCGGAACCGTATTCGGTGATTTGGGCGAATTGGTGGCGGTCAATCCGTTCGATCTGACACAGTGGACATCGTACCGTTTGTCAGACGGAACCAATTATGAATGGGTCGAAGCGATTCAGGTTGGTCAAGGGGTGGTTTACACCGGAACCAGAGATAACGGTATTTATGCCCGACTGTATAGTGGGACACCACAATTTTCCGGGGATGATTTCAAATGGCAGTTTAACAGTTCCAACTCAGGCATCGGCTCTAATATTATCAAAAGTATGAAAATTGATCGATATGATAGCTTGTGGGTTGGGACCTCATTTGGATTATCGTTCCAGTCATTGGGAGAGATATTTTTCATTAATGAATCAATGCCGGATAGTTTCGGCCCGGAGATAACGGCTCTCAATGTCGATGCTCAGGG
>JAUUYJ010000377.1 GCA_030588275.1 Candidatus Zixiibacteriota bacterium
AATATTTACCAATCGCCCGAATTGGCGCTTGAGTTTCATTACTTTTTCATCCGCAAGTTCTGGTTTTTCTATCTGGCCAAAGCGTTGATCGTTTTTCCCGGCGGATTCGGGACGATGGATGAATTTTTTGAACTGTTGACCTTAATCCAAACGGCCAAGACCAAAAAACCGATGCCGGTTGTTTTGTATGGATCGGAATATTGGGATAAGGTGGTCAATATTGACGAGATGGTTAAGTGGGGGACGATTTCGCCTGAGGATAAAGATCTCTTCCATACTTTTGATGATGTTGATGAGGCCTTCAAATACCTCAAAAAAGAGATAACCCGCTACTATCTCCCGAAACTGCGTAAGTGATCAGGGTCGTAAATTCTCGATTTGTCCAGCAACTGAAAGACTCTGCCGATCTCTTACCGGGCCTGCCTCGCGGATCGTATCTTCGCTCGCACCGCCGGTAAACCGGAGAGGATCATCGCCAAAA
This sequence comes from Candidatus Zixiibacteriota bacterium, assembly GCA_030588275.1. Lineage (GTDB taxonomy): Bacteria > Zixibacteria > MSB-5A5 > GN15 > JAAZOE01 > JAUUYJ01. The sequence goes on from JAUUYJ010000377.1 coordinate 482, forward strand.
TAATCAACAACCCGCCCAATGCTCTATGACTTACGATCGCTTCCCCACCGAGGGTATAAGCAAACATTGCGGCAAAAACCGGCTCCATTGCGAATATCAATGAGACTCGGACCGGTGTTACGATCTTTTGGGCCACAAGCTGAATAACAAAGGCGCTCAGAGTCGGAAACAGCGTCAAAAACAGTATAACCAAACCGGCATCGCGCGAACCGATCCCAAACGGCAGACCAAAAACCAATGCGGTAACCAGGCTAAAAGCACCGATCATTAAAAACTGCTGGCAACTTGCTACGAGGGGATCGAAACCGCTCTTGATATATTTGTCTGTATAAAGCAGGTGCAGAGCATAGGTCACTGCCGCGATTAAGGTCAGCATATCTCCAAGATTGACATCTGACATCCCACCGGTTAAAACCGCCAACCCGAGCAATGAAACAAGCGATGCGATAACCTCCATCAGCGTTGGTCGCCGTTTGAAAATCGCCAATAGAAAAACCGGAACAAAGGCAACAAACAGTCCGGTGATAAATCCGGAATTTGAAGCTGTTGTGTATTTTAGTCCAATCGTTTGTGGAATGTACAGAGACCAAAGCAGGACCGATAAAACCAATCCACGCCGCCAATTTTTTAAGATCGGCCGTCGTCTGATTTTTAGATATACAAAAAGGAGTAACCCGGCTAAGAGAAAGCGGTAGCCAACCAGAACAACCGGATCGACATCATCAAGGACCGATTTTACAATAAAAAATGTCGAGCCCCAAATAGCGGCCGCATAAAAGAGACCAACATTTGAGAAAACGTTTCTTAGTTTTGGTGACCGATCAAACATAACATCTCAGATAGTCGGAATTGCCGGTCGTTGTCAACAGAAAACTGCTGGAATGAATAGACCAATGATTGGTCAGATTGTGATTTTGAAATGATTTGAGACTTAATTGACGATTAGGCGAAAACCCTGGCCATGAACCGACATGATTTCGACCGCTGGATCATCCTTAAGGTACTTGCGCAGTTTTGAAATAAATACATCCATACTACGACCGGTGAAATAATTGTCATCCCCCCAGATACGCTTAAGAGCACTATCGCGCATCAACGTCTGATTCAAATTCAGGCATAGCAGATGAAGCAGCTCATTTTCTCGAGGCGTCAGACGACGACTGGATTTTTTGCGTGTTAATATCTGCCTGTGATAATCGAATGAGTAAGAACCAATATCAAATTCGGTCTGAGCTTCGGCATTACCTGATTCTGACTGCCCGGTTCCCATTGACCGTTTCAAGACCGCCTTTATTCGAAGAAGCAACTCTTCGACGCTAAACG
>JAUUYJ010000311.1 GCA_030588275.1 Candidatus Zixiibacteriota bacterium
CGGCCACCACCGGTTGACAAATCATTAACCGTTCCATGCACCGCCAACCGGCCAATATCGCCACCGGGGAAAAAGATCGGATCGACAACATAGGAATCGGTACTGAAAGCGATCCGAGGCCGATCCAGATTAAGCACGGCATGATCGTCCATCTTATCTAAGTATGAATTATCAAAAGCTGGCTTAATTATCTCGTTGATCAATTTTTGGCTCAATAGTCCGCCACTCCCGTGACTTAGTTGGATAGTGTCATAAGGCACTTTTGGCGAAGCGCAGTTTTCCCCTTGAAGATTGATCTTCTGCAACATTTTCATTTCCTTTGGGTGGTTAAAGCGTACTTGTAATAGGCCGAACAAGCCCCTTCCGAAGAGACCATCGTTGCCCCCAACGGAGAAACGGGATGGCACTCTTTTCCAAACGCCGGGCAGTCGGGCGGTTTTTTCAAACCCTGCAAAATCGCTCCACTAATGCAGTTGGCCGGTTCGTTAACAACATGAGATTCAAGACCAAAATGGGTTTCCGCATCATAATTTCGGTACGAGCTGGACAATGCAAAACCGGACTGCGGGATCGTCCCGATCCCACGCCACCGGCGATCAACAATACTGAATACATCCTCGATCAGTTGACGAGCCCTGAGGTTCCCTTCTCGGGTGACGACCCGTTCGTACCGGTTTTCGACGCAGGAGGTACCGCTTTCAAGCTGTTCGACAACCGCCAAAATTCCACTCAATAGATCAACCGGTTCAAAACCGGTTACCACCATCGGCAGTTTGAACCGAGTGGAAATAGCCTCATACTCGCACCAACCCATAACGGCACAAACATGCCCGGCCAAAAGATACGCATTAACCCGATTACCGGGTGATGAAACCAAAGCCTCAATCGCCGGTGGGACCAGAACGTGCGAAACTAAAAGGAAAAAATTATCCAGCCGTTCCCGCTTGGCCAAGGAAACGGCCATCGCACTATTAGGTGCCGTTGTTTCGAATCCCACCGAGAAGAAGACAACTTTTTTATCCCGATTCTCACGCGCCAGTTTAACCGCATCAAGCGGATTGTAAACCATCCTGACATCAGCTCCACGAGAGCGAGCCGTAAGTAGATTCATCTCCGAACCGGGCACCCGCATCATATCGCCAAAAGTTGTCAGGATAACAGACGGTTCGAGCGACAGCCGAATCGCCTTATCGATATATTCAAGTGGCGTAACACAAACCGGGCATCCGGGACCATGCACCAAACTTATATCATCCGGAAGAAGTTGATCCAGACCGTGACGCATAATGGCGTGCGTCTGACCACCACAGATCTCCATAATTACCCAGGGCTGAGTGACGGTTTGAGATATCCTGCCCAGAATCTGTTTGGCCAGATCAGGATCGCGAAACTCATCGACAAACTTCATCCCGATTCCTCCGGAGTTTCATTCGTGGTTGTATCCGATTCCAGCTTTCGCCCATGAATATCGACACCTTGCTGAGCCGCCGACTCGTACAGCTCTTTCCAGATCGCCAGCGTCCTCTCCACCTCAGCTTCATTGATAACTGAGAGTCCAAACCCGGCATGCACCACCACATACTGTCCAACTTCGGCTTCCGGCAGATATTCCAAACAGGCGGTCGTAACGGTACCACCATAATCTACCCGCCCCATCCGCAGTCCGTTTTCCGAACTAACCTCAAGCAGTTTCCCTGGAATGGCTAAACACATAATTTCCTCGTTCTTTTTAGTGACTCAGAATTTCTAACTACGGCATCTGCAATAACCGCCTGACCAAGAGCAACCCCTCCATCATTGGTCGGTATGGCGGAGTGAGTCAAAATTTCAAAACTATGCTCTCTCAATCTTTCGATAACTCGATCAAACAATAATGAATTTTGCCAAACTCCACCTGAAAGGCCAACACAGTTTATCCCCGTTTGCTCTCTGGTTCTCACAACCGCCACCAGTAACAGCTCCGCCAGACTATTATGAAACTTCGCCGAGACGACCGCGACCGGAGTTCCAGCCAAATAATCTTCGACCATCGCTTCGATCAACGGAGCGATCGGAATGAAATCAGATGCGCCCGCAATTACTCCATCCTGATAATAATCTATCACGGAGCGGTCGGCAACCATTTCCAGCGCAATCGCCGCCTGCGCTTCGTAATTAACGATCTCACATACTCCGAGGATGGCAGAGACAGCATCGAACAGCCGCCCACAACTCGAAGTCATCGGAGCGTTGATTCCTTTTTGCATAGCACTAAGAAGAAGCTCGATTCTGTTTTTCTTGTGATGCCCCAATAATGGTAACTTAAGATCAAACAGTTTTTCCTCATAGGTCTGCCACAACCAACTAAGCCCCATCCGGTACGGCTCCCTGATAGCCCGCTCTCCACCCGGCATCGGAACCGTTTCCAACCAACCACATCGTTTGAAACCTGAAGCATCACCAATCAAAATTTCACCGCCCCAAATGGTTTGGTCCGTACCATAACCTGTTCCATCAAGTATCAGTCCGATCGTCGGTGTCGTCACATTATTCTCAGCCATCACCGAAACCAAATGGGCATGATGATGCTGGACCTCAACAACCGGCAAACCGTTCTGCTCTCTGGCCCACTTACTGCTGAGATATTCAGGATGAAGGTCACAACCGATCAACTCCGGTTCTATCTGAAATACCGACTTAAGATGTCCGATACAATGTTCAAAGAAATCAAAGGCGGCCGGATTGTCAAGATCACCAATATGCTGGCTCATAAAAATATCATTGCCGCGCCCCAACGCCACGCAATTTTTTAACTCTCCGCCACAGGCAAGGGTTGGTCGAGACAACGGCTGAGACAGCTTGGTCGCTTGGGGCACAAAACCGCGTGACCTCCTGATCATTCTCGTTTTACCGCCAACAACGCGCAGGACCGAATCATCACACCG